>NZ_DAISHJ010000086.1:0-22814 GCF_036822615.1 Aggregatilinea sp.
AGCGCAGCGGGCCGGGAATCAACAACCTGCGTATGATGCTCACGGTCGAAACGCTGAGCTGGGGCGACGTGGGCCAGTATTTGTGCCTGCCGATGTCGCTGCTGGCGGGTGCGGCGATCGAGGCGGTGGGCACGCCGGAGCAAAAAGAGCGCTTCCTGCGGCGCTTTGCCGAAGGGGACGATCCGGTGTGGGGCGCGATGGCGATGACCGAACCGGGCGCGGGATCGGACACGTCCGCGATCCGCACGACGGCCACGCTCGATCCCGACACGAACGAGTGGGTGCTGAACGGCGAGAAGATCTTCTGCACCAACGGCAAGCTGGCGCTGGACGAATCGAACGGGATCGTGGTGGTGTGGGCCACGGTGGACCGCTCCGCCGGGCGCGCGGGCATGAAGCCGTTCGTGGTGGAGGCAGGCACACCGGGCGTCACGGTGGAGAAGGTCGAGATCAAGCACGGCATCCGGGCCAGCGACACGGCCAGCATCGTGCTGAAGGACGCGCGCATCCCGTACGACAATATTCTGGGGTCGGCGGAGGTCGTGCGGCCCGACAAGCGCAGCACGCAGGGCTTCAAGGGCGCGATGGCGACCTTCGACGCCAGCCGCCCGCTGATCGCCGCGAGCGCGATCGGGGTGGGGCGCGCCGCGCTGGAATTCGTCAAGGAAAAACTTGGCGAGGCGGGGATCGAGATTCCGTACAACACGCCCTACCACGAACTGAGCGCGATCCAGGCGGACGTGCTGGAAATGGAAATGCAGCTCAAGGCCGCGTGGCTGCTGACGCTGCGCGCGGCCAGTTTGCTCGATCACGGCGAGCGCAACAGCCTGGAAGCGTCGATGGCGAAGACGAAGGCGGGCAAGGCCGTGACGTGGATCACGCAGAAGGCGGTCGAGATCCTGGGGCCGATGGGCTACAGCCGCGAATGGCTGGTCGAAAAGTGGATGCGCGACGCGAAGATCAACGACATCTACGAGGGCACGGGGCAGATCAACACGCTGATCGTCGCGCGGCGGATTCTGGGGTACAGCAGCAAGGAACTGCGGTAAGGCAGTCGATAGTTGGTAGTTTTTAGTCGTTAGTTTAAAGGCAAGGGCAAAAAGCGGACCTCACCCCCGGCCCCTCTCCAATCAAGTTGGAGAGGGGAGGTAGGCCGGGTTTGGCGGAGTATGGTGGGAGTGGTTACGCCTGATCGGCGGGCTGGGATCCGGCGTTTTCGGGCGCGTCTGCCGTGTCTTTGCTGCCGTTCCCGCGCGAGGGGAACTCGGGCAGGTCCGACGACGACGCGTCCCACACCGGATGCACGATCGGCTTATCGCGCAGGGTCATCAGCGGTCCCAGGCGGCGGGCCACGTCGGGATGCGCGCCGAAGTACAGGCCGTGAATGCGCTCGGTCAGGTCGAGCGCGGTGAAATCGACGGGCGTGCCGTCCTTGTAGTAGAGGCTGCCGCCCTGCTTGCCGAGGATCGCCGCACCTGCCGCTACGTCCCAGACGTACGCCTCGTGCATGACGGTCGCCAGGGCCGCGCCTTTGGCGGTGTAGGCCAGATGCGCGGCGGTGCTGCCGAAGGCCATCACGCGCGTGAAGCGAATGTCCCACCATGCATGCGCGTCGGAGCGGGCCAGTACGTAGGAATCGAGCTGCCAGCGCTTCATCAGGCGGTTGGTGATGTCGGTATCGTTGTGCATCACCCGGTCACCCTGGGTATAGGTCCAGTCGTCGATCAGGGGGATGTAGACCAGCCCGAAGATCGGGTTACTCTGGTGCAGCAGGGCGATGGTGATGCTCCAGGTGGGCAGGCCCTCAACGTAGGCGCGCGTGCCGTCGATGGGATCGATCGTCCAGACGTACTCCCGATCGACCTCGCTGCCGCCGTATTCCTCGCCAATAATGCCGTGATCGGGGTAACGAGCGCGGATCTTGCCCTTGATGAACTGCTCGGTTTCGCGGTCCGCGACGGTAACGGGATCGGCGGTGGCCTTCCACTCGGCGTACACGTTGCCGAAGTAGCGCTTGGAAATGACGCTCGCGTCCCGAATCCAATCCTTGATCTCGTCTATGTTCAACGTAATTGCCATCGTACTCCTCACATCCATCCGATTAAGCCGCGTGATTTGTGCGGAACCCAAAACGGGCCGGTAGAGACCGGCCCGTCACAGGAGCGAATACCCGACTACCGGGACGTTACCCGACGGGGGCTGTCGCAGCAGGCTCCACGATGGTCGACGCGTCGGATGCTTCCGCCGTCGCCAACGGGCTGGTCGCTTCTCCGTCTGTCTCTCCGCCCGACTCGCTGTTCTGCGCCTGGATGATCCCCGGCCCGTCAAACAGCACCGCGTCCAGCGGAGCGCGCAAAATGCTGTCGCAGTCGTCTTCGTCCAGCAGCGCCGCCGGGCCGTAGATCCAGCCGAAGGCCGACCGGATGCCGGTTTCGCCCGGCGTGTAATAGATGTTCAGCCAGAGGCTGCCCTCGGTGGCCGAGCGCACCCACAGCACTTCGCCCGCCTTGATCCCGCCCAGGCGGCGGCTTTCTTCGCTGGGGGCGGCGCGCACGTTGACGTTGGTCGCGGCGGTGGCGGTGCACACGCCTTCCAACGACACAGATATGCCGTCGTCGCTGATGTCCCGGGGCGCGTCGATGCCACCATCCGGCCCGGCGGTCAGGAATTCGTTCGCGGCCAGCGTGAATTCGTCACCGCCCGTCCCGCGCACCTGCACCTGACCCGCCGTGACGATGATCAGAGTCGAGCCGTCTCTCTCTACGGTTATATCAAAGCGACCGTCAAACAGTGTAACGGTCAGGGTGGGCGTGGTCAGCTCCCACGCAACGCTGCCGTTCGATCCCGGCATCCCGGCGATCAGGTGCCCGGCGGCGAGATCGAGGGCGATGGCCGCGTTGGTGTTGTCGATGCCCTCCAGCCGGGTGACGGTGACGGTGGTATCTTCCCCCACCACCGTCTCGGACCCATTATTGATCCAGGTGATCAGCGCCACGCCGGACGTATCCGTGATGAGGCGATCGCCTTCGGCCAGCACGGTCGGGGCCGGGACGCGCGTCGGCTCGCCATCTCCGGCGGCGGTCCGGTACAGCTCGGGCACGATGATGTTCACTGCCGCCAGCAAGGCCGGGGCCGGGGTATCCTGTTGAGCACGGGCGGGCGTTCCCGCAAGGGCCAGCACGCCGGTCGCCAGCACCAGACTGAGGCGAATCAGAGTCCTGTGCATTGATTTGCTTCCTTTGTCAACCACCAATTCGGTGTCACGCGCGGCACGCTCCATGGCGCGCACGAATTCGCGTAGTGTTCCAAGCGACTGTACCGCACTGCGCCACGGCGACCAACAGCCCGCAAGTTCCTGGCGGCAGCGCGGTAAAGGTGGGCGACGTTCGCACACCACGTATAAGATACCAAGAATGGGCGCTGAGGGGCTAATGACGGATCGAGCATGTGGAGGCGATCCGCGCTGGCGCGCCCGATTTCAACAAAACCGGGCGTGGAGACCCGCGGCCAGGGCGAGAAGCGACGGTTTGCTTTGTAAATTCGCACGCGTGCCGGGGCGGATTCTTCCCGTGCCGGGCCTGTGGGCGCAACTTATTTTTTACGACCATTCACAACTTTTTGGGTTCTTTATCGTATACACTATGGGTGTTACCCGGAACGGCGCAGACACCTGAGGCGGAACAATGCCCGATTTGCACAGCACCGCCACGACGTTTATCAGCTACTCGCGCAAGGACGAAACATTCGCACTGCGGCTCTACAATGACCTGTCGGCAGCGGGGGTTCGCCCGTGGCTGGACCGGTACGACATTCCGCCGGGGGCGATCTGGGACGACGAAATCCAGCGCGGCCTGAACGCCGTGAGCCACGTGCTGGTGCTGGTGTCGAAGGCATCGGTCGCGTCGGACAACGTGCACGCCGAGTGGAACTATGCGCTGAGCACCGGTAAGATGGTCATCCCGGTGATTCTGGAGCAGATGCCGACCGAAGCGATCCCGCTGCGGCTGCACGGCCCGAACTGGGTGATGGTCGCCGGGCAGGACTACCGGACGGCGCTGGCGAAACTGCTGGCCGTGCTGCCGGTGACCGCCGCGGCCAATCCCGCCGCAGCGCCGGAGCCGGAGGTCGCACCGGTCGATCCCGATCCGGTGGCTGCCGCCGCCGCATGGAAACGCGGCAACGCTGCGTTCAACGCGGGGGATCTGGGGGCGGCGCGGGGCGCGTATACGGAGTCGATCCGGCTCGCGCCCGACCAGCCGGAAGGGTACATTCACCGGGGCATGGTGGCGTACTTGCAGGATCGCTACCTGGACGCGCTGTCCGATTTCGATCGGGCGCAGCAGTTGGGACCGGACATCCCGCTGCTTTATAACAATCGCGGTGTTACTTATAGTGGGCTGAAGCAGTATGCCCTGGCGTTGGCCGACTTCGACGAGGCGCTGATGCTCAACCCCGACTACGCCAATGCGCTGTATAACCGCGCGGGCGTGTTGATGACGTTGAAGCGCTACCGGCTGGCGGCGGAACACTATACGCGCGCGCTGAAGATCAGCGACCGCGTCCCGGCGTTTTACAACAACCGGGGACTGAGTTATGCCGCGATGGACGATCTGGACGCGGCGATGGCGGACTATAACCGGGCGGTAGAGCTGGACCCGAATTATGCCAGCGCCTACGGTAACCGGGCCAACGCCTACGCCAACGCAGGCCATATCGAGGAAGCGCTGGCCGACTACGACCGGGTGATCGCGCTCAATCCTGAGCACGCCCTGGCCTACGCGGGCCGCAGCGAGATCCGGTTCTGCGCGGGGGATTACGCCCACGCGGTGCTGGACGCCTCGACGGTGATCGGCCTGCGACCTGATTTTCACGGGGGCTACGCGCTGCGCGCGCTGGCGAATTTCCGGCGCGGCAAGCGGGACGAGGCCCTGGCCGATATGGCGCGCGCCGTCGATCTGGACGCGGCGTGGTCAACAGCCAGCGAGGCCAGCGCTTACCTGACGGTTTGCCCCGACGATGCCCTGGCAGCGCTGCACGATCTCCTGGCGGCGCGGGCGTCGTAAACGTTTTTCCGTATAGGGAGGGTTAGAGTGAACCAACCGGTTTCCAAGCCGCTATTTGACCGGCTGCTCGAGAATCGACTGGCGCTGTTCCTGGTGCTCCTGGCCGTCGAGGGATTGTTCTTTGTCACCAACGGGTTGAACAGCATCCTGCGCGCGCCCACCGATGGGTGGGAACTGAAGATCCCGGCGATCGATAACCATCTGACGCCACAGGGCATCTGGCTGATCCCGTACGCGATCGGATTCGTGTGCACCGCGCTCGTGCCGCTGTGGGCCGCCTATCGCATGCCGATCAAGCTCTACCGCCAGTTCATTCTGGCGATGTTCGTCGCGGCGGGCTTTAGCTACGTGCTGTACATGACCGTGCCGACGTACGTTACCAAGCCGCACGCGACGGACGTGGTGGGTAACGACATCTTCTCGCAGCTTCTGCGGCACCTGTACGAAGCGGACAACGAGTTCAGCACGCACAACGCCGCGCCAAGCCAGCACGTGTTTTATGCCATCATCATCATGTGTTTCATGATCCGCTTCCGGCCTAATCCGCGTTCGTTTATCACGTGGACGATTATGGGCACTCTGGTTACCGTTTCCGCGCTGCTCACCCGGCAGCACCACTCGCCGGACCTGATCGCGGGCTACGCGGTCGCGGTGGGTGCGTACTATGCGGGCACGGCGCTGGGCGCGCGGGCGACTGCGCGCCTGGGCGACGAAAACGCCCCGATCGAGGTTCGCTACGGCCCGATGATGCGGCGGCTGCGCGCGCGGCGCACGATGTCGCCGGTCGCGCCGGAGTAGGAGCAAAAACTCACCTCACCCTCGGCCCCGGAAAAGCAGCGGTTAGCCGAGAAGCAAAGGCAAAAGGCAACGGCGACCTCACCCCCGGCCCCTCTCCAATCAAGTTGGGGAGGGGAGACAGGCAGCGTAAGCGGCGAGTGGCGGGGGCGGGTTTTATCCCAGGCGCATTAAGCTGATGGCGCGATCTGCAATTCTCGGAGATGTGAGGCGCTCGATACGGCGTGCCAGAGTTGATCGATGTAGGGGTAGAGCTTGCTCTACCCGGTTTTTTAGGTGATGTACCCATCGTGCTCCTGCGGGAGCACGTCAAAGACGAGCGAGATCCGGTGCGACGGCGTGTGAAAGCGCAACAAAACGGCGGCGCAGGGAACGAGGAGCAGCGATATGGATAACTGGGACAAGCGCGTACAGGCCATCACCGTAATCTGGGGATCGTTCGCCGGGGCGGTGGGCATTTCCGGCTTTGGGGCCGGGATGACCGGGGAGTTCAACGTCTACATGCTAGGCGTGGTGGTGATCGCGGCGCTGGCTGCGCTGCTGGCGACGCTGGTGGTGTGGGGCTACGACAGCGACATGTTCCGCGAGCGGCAGGCGATGAAAGCGGGCGGCAAGGCCAAACGCGAGCCGGGCCAGGATGCGGACGTGCGCGCCCTGATGCTGGTGCAGCTCCTCAACGACGACGAGCGCGAGGCGCTCAAACGCGAGCTGCTGGCCGACCTGCGCGCGGACGGCGAAACGGTGTCGCTGGCCGATCTGTTGGGCGATCAGGGGACGGCGGCACGGCAGCATCGTGCATGAGGCACAACTCGTTTGCGCAAATTTGCCCGCGTTTTTCGTTTTTGCGCGGGCATTTGGTCCCTGTGTCCAATTTCCGTTTTACCCTTTCCGCGCTATTATCACCCTCCACTGACTGCACGACCGGGCGGCATCTCTTCGACCTACCCACTTGCAGCCCGATTCGCCGCCCTGCCGCGTCTATCAGATTGTCGCTCGCATCTTAGCCCCCTGAGGAATACTTATGGCCGCTTTTGACGTTCCACGCTTTGCAGTGCCCGACGAGAACCTGATTCCGGTCAATCCCTTTCCCGGATCGCTGTACGAGATCCCACCCTCGCGGATGTTCCTGATCAAGAAGTCGCTGAAAGCGTACAAGGACAAGTATGGGGCGGATGCGGTCGTGTTCGACGCGTCGCAGGGTGACGGCGGCGCTTCACTGCCGGGCGTGCCCGCAGCCCTGCTTGACCGCGCTAACGAGCTTCAAAAGGCGCACGGCACCGGCTACGATTCGCCGTATGGCACGGACGACTTCCGCCGCTGCGTGCTCGATTCGTACTGGCAGCTCGACCCGGCGTTGGGCTGGGGGCCGGCGAACGTCCTGGCGACGGTCGGCGGGCGCGACGCGCTGCAAAAAGCGTACGACGCCATGATCAACCTGGGCACCGGGCGCATCGGTGACGTGGTGGTCGTGTCGCGCGTGCCGTGGATCAGCTACAACTGGGGTCCGTACGCCATCGGCGCGAACGTGCTGCTGGCCCCCGGCGACGAAGAATCGGCGTGGCGCTACACGGAAGACTCGATTGCCGAGTCGGTCGCGTTCTGCAAGAGCAGCGGTGGCCGCCAGATCGCGGGCATCGTCATCACGTCGCCGGACAACCCGACCGGGCATACGCTGGCCGCGCAGGAGCAGATCAAGCTCGGCAAGAAGGCGCTCGAAGTCGGTATTCCGTTCGTGCTGTACGACTGGATCTACCGCGCCGTGACCGAAGGCGAGATGGTGGACCTGAACGAAGTGCTGGGCGCGTTTACGCCGGAAGAACGCGACCGGATCATGGTCATGGACGGGCTGACCAAGTCGCTGGGCGGCTCGAACATCCGCAACGCGCACCTGCTGGCGGGCAAGAAGGTGATCAGCTACATCAACAGCCGCGCGTCGCACGGGGTGATCCCGCCGTTCTACGCGCAGGCCGTGGCGATGGCCGCGTACGAGCAGGGCTACCGCGACGCCGCCGCGCCGATCATCGGGCCGACCAACGCCAGCCGCCACGTCGTGCGGAAGTTCCTGGACGACCACGGCTACAAGTACATCATGGGCGACGCCGGCTACTATGCCTTCGTGTACGTGGGCGACGCGATGCGCAAGGCCGGTATGGCCGACAGCTTCGATTTGCTGGAACACCTGGCCGGGAATTTCGGCGTCGCGGTCGTGCCGGGCTCGGCCTTCAGCGACGAGGGCAACGAGTGGATCCGCTTCTCCTACGCGCTGCCGCCGGAAGTCACGCAGGGCGCGCTGGATCGCTTCCATGCAGGGCTGGAAGCGCTGCCCGCCCAGGGCTAATTCTGAACCGCACAAATTATTCCCCGGCGTGGATTCGCCCACCGGGGGATTCTTTTTGGGTGCTAAAGAGGCTGTTAAGTACCATTGCCTTTGGGCGAACTCAAGTTATAGTTATGAATTTAACCTGAATTCCGCCGTTTGAGCGCTTATGAGCGTAAAATAACGCTGCGGTATAGCGTATACTGAATAAAGAATAAATTGCAGTTTAGAAGAAGACTTGAGCGATGCCATGACACTATCTCAGGCTCCTTTTACCAGCGACGAAAGCTACATTTCCTCTACGACTGCGCCCCCCCCGACTTCTGAGAGCATCAACTTCGCCACGGACGTACGCACCGAGCGCCTTGCCATCGTTTGGAAGGTGACGCTCGTCGCTACGCTGATCCTGGGCTGGTCGATGGTCGTGCTGACCGCCGGGGACGCGGAGTGGATCCTCACGGTCGTCGGCCCGATGGTCGCCGTGGCGATAGGCTGTTCGCTGACCGGGTTCCTGCTGCGCCGCGACGCCTACATGATGGCAGTGTGGACGTATGCGGTGGGCGTGACCACGGCGGTCGGATTGGTGCTGGGCGGCGATAACACGTTCGGCTATCACTACGCCGCGTTTGTGTTCCCGCTGCTGGTGTTTATCGTCGGCCTGCTGCTGCCGGTGCGCAGCACGCTGCTGATGTTCGTCATGATCACGCTCACTACCGTGTTCGCGCCGGTCATCTCGACCGGCGACTTCCGGCTGAGCGCCTCGACGGGCTTCGCGCTGCTGCTGACGGCAATGGCGACGGGCCTGTCGGCGCAGGTCAGCGGCGAGCTGTACGCGGTGGCTGAGTGGGCGCTGGAGAACTACCGCAAAGAACGCCACATGACGATGGCGCTGTTCGAAAGCCGAGAAGCGCTCGAAAAGAGCCTGCTGCGCCAGCGCGCGCTGACCGAACAGCTTCAGGAGATCAACCAGGAACTCGAACAGGCTCGCCAGACGGCAGAAGACGCGAAAAACTTCCGCGGGCAGTTCCTGGCGAACATGAGCCACGAGCTGCGCACGCCGCTGAATGCGATCATCGGCTTCAGCCAGACGATGCTCGACTTCCCGGATATGTACGACGGCACCGAACTGCCGGGCCAATACCGCGAAGACATGACGCAGGTGCTGAGCAGTGGTAAACACCTGTTGACCATCATCAACGACATCCTCGACCTGTCCAAAGTGGACGCCGGTAAGCTCGACCTGGACATTCAGCCGGTCGAACTGGGGCCGGTGGTCAAGGCCGTGCTGGCGACGGCGGTCGGGCTGGTGGGCGACAAGGGCAAGGCGATCAAGCTCTCGCGCGATTTCCCGGATCCCATGCCGATGGTGCTGGCCGACCCCTTACGCGTGCGGCAGGTGCTGCTGAATCTGTACTCAAATGCGGCCAAGTTTACCGATAAGGGGTATATTACTCTGCGGATCAGGCGGGAAGGGCAGGAAGTCGTTTTCGCCGTGGAGGATACGGGCATCGGCATCGCGGACGCGGACCGGTCAACGATCTTCGAGGAGTTCCGCCAGGGTACTGCCGGACGGAAGAAGGGCCGCCAGGGCGCGGGCCTGGGGCTGGCGATCTCGCAGCAATTGCTGCGCCTGATGAACGGGCGCATCTGGTTCGAGAGCCGCCTGGGCAAAGGCAGCACGTTCTACATCGCGCTGCCGGTGTACGCGCCGGACGAGGCTGTTTTCGTTGAACCGACCGAAGAAACTGTTCCTGCCGCCATGGACGCCGCGCGCTAGGCGTGCCGCACCAAGTAGTAAGAGCTGTCAAAATGCACGTACTTTACGTTGAAGATAATGAAATGAATCAGGCGCTTGTGGGCCGCGTCATGCGGGGCCGCAAGCACACCGTTACCTTCCGCGAAGACGGCGAGGGCGCGCTCGACGTGCTCGCTGAAAACAAAGACGTCGATCTGGTCCTGCTTGACATCGAGCTGGCCGGGACGATGACCGGCCTGGACGTGGTGAAGACGCTGCGCGATCGCGGCGATATGCGCCCGGTCGTGGCCGTGACGGCCTATGCCATGATGGGGGACCGCGAGCGTATCCTGGCCGCGGGCTGTGACCAGTATCTGCCGAAGCCGCTGGTCATCGCGGACCTGATCGCGCTGCTCGATCATTACGCCGAGCTTGGCGACTCCACGCGGGAACTGCCCGTGGTGGCTCCTGACGGGGTGGCCGTCATGAGCACGCGCGAGATGTTCGCCGCGCCGCCAGAGGCTCCTGCGGACGCGCCCGAGGAAGTACCCTCCACCGACGCGACTGCGCCTGTGCCTGCTGCTCCGGCGGCGGTTTCGTCCCCGGCGGCGGAAGCGCCCACCGCGCCCGTCGCGGCTGCACCTGCACCTGCTGATGCCCCGGCGGCAGCTTCATCCCCAGCTGCCGACATGCCCGCCGCGCCTGCTGCTGCGGCTGCTGCGCCTCAGGCTGCGGAAGCGCCTGCTGTGCCGATCCCCCCTGTTCCGGTTAGGGAGGTTGCTCCCAAGCCGGAAGCGGCTGTACCTGTACCTGTGACATCTGACGGCGGCGCGCCCGCGCCTGACGCCGCTATGGAAGCGGTGCTGTCTGGCCCGGAGAAAACGCCGCCCCCAGGAGCGACGTTATGAGCGACGGCGATCCCATTCGCCCAGCATCGACGCCTACATCGCAACCCCCGCAAATTGATCAAGCTGTTGTAACCCTGTCTGCGCTGGTGGTAGACGATGAGCCTGCCAACTGCGACTTTTGCGTGCGCCTGCTCCAGCAGACCAAGCTGAACGTCAAAGGCGCGTCCAGCGGCCAGGAAGCGCTCGACCTGTCGAAAGCGATGGACAATCTGGCGCTGATCGTGATCGATCACCGCCTGCCCGATATGAGCGGCGTGGAACTGCTGGCTCAGATGCGCACGCGGTTTCCGCACGCGATGATCATCATGGCGACCATGCACGACGAGCGCTCGTTGATGGACGAAGCGTTCAAAACCGGCTGCGACGTGTTTCTGGTGAAGCCGCACGGTTTCATGGAACTGTACAAGCGCCTGAAGACGACCCCGCCCGGCGGCGGCGACACGCACGAGAAGATCATCATCGACCAGTACGGGCCGCGCCCGTATCACCAGCCGGGGGCACCGGCTTGACGGCGCATCCCTGCGACCTCACTCCCGGCCCCTCTCCAACTTGATGTATAGACCGGCGAGACGGGCAATGACCAACGGGGTTTCGAACGAGGGATGAACGAGAGGACAAAAAACGGGCGGATCAGTCGATCCGCCCGTTTTTGTTCCGCCGGATGTGCCCGGGGACGAGATTAGCTCGCGGGGAGCGTGGCCTCGACGGGGGTGACCATGAGCGTGTTGAGCATGGCTTCGTACACGCGCGAGAACAGATCCCAGCCGTACTGCCCGTCTACCGTCAGCTTGAGCACTACGGTGCGCCCGTCATCCACGGTGAACGCGCCGATGATGGTCGATACGGGCGGGTCCTGCTCCTCGTTCCGCTCGACCGCGATCACGCCGTCGCCCAGGCCCTGTGCGGTCCAGGGGGCGCTCGCGGGGTCGGTGAGTTCGGACGTCGCCTGTTCGGTCGACTCGGCAAAGTAGACCTGGAACACGGCCTTGTTCTCGAAGGCGTAGGTGTCGTTCGGCTCGATCTGGACCGGCACGCCCTGCGGATTCTCGCTCGCGGTCAGGGCATTGAAGTAGCGCGCGGGATAGTTGATGGTGATCCCACCGTCCGAGATGCTGCCGTCCATCTGCATCTGGATCGGCGCGGGGCAGTCGGTGCTGTTGGGGTCGCTGCATCCTGGCAGTTGGGTGCCGTTGTTGGTGGCCGCGTTCAGATCGTCACCGCCCAAATTGAGGGAGGGACCGGCTTCGAGGTTCAACGCGCCGGATGCCGCCTCGGTTGCATCCCCGGCGGCGGGGGCGCTGGCGGTCGGCGCGGCGGTTGGCTCCCGATCCTCGTCATCGCCGCCACACGCGGCCAGCGCCAGGATCAGCGCCGCGAGCACGACGGAAAGCCAAAAAATACGGTGTTTCTTCGTCATCGCAATCTCCTGAGGGCAAACGCATCCATTACGCTCCATCCTCTGTGCGGTGAGTGTAGCCAATTCGCCGCGCTGCGCCCACCCTCTGAGGCGCCAGAGCGAGAGTTGGGAGCGAATGCGAAAATATGCGATAGTAGATGGTGTATATCGGGGGTGTTGCAGCGCGCGGCTTTTTGAGCCGGGCAACGCCAGGTGATCGGCATCGTCTGGTGGAAGGTTTTCACCGGACGTTTTCTTTTTGCGCCACCTGCCCGATCAAGCTGAGAACAACGACAGATGGAGGATGTCATGGCAGAAGCTAAATCGAACGATACCGTGCGCGTACACTATACCGGGCGTTTGGAAGATGGGACCGTCTTCGATTCGTCGCTTCAGCGCGAGCCGCTGGAGTTCACGCTGGGCGAGGGACAGGTGATCCCCGGCTTCGAGGAAGGCGTGATGGGCATGAATCCCGGTGAGTCGAAGACCATCGAGATCGACGCCGAGCGCGCTTACGGCCCGTACCGCGACGATATGCTGCTGTCGGTCGATCGCAGCCAGTTCCCGGACAACATCGAGCCGAGTGTCGGGCAGCGCTTGCAACTGCGCCAGCCGGACGGCCAAACCATGCTGGTCACGGTCAGCGAGGTGGGCGACGCGCAGGTGACGCTGGATGCGAACCATCCGCTGGCGGGCAAGAACCTGATCTTCGACGTGCAGCTGGTCGAGATTGTTTAGGGACGAAAAGCAGCGGTTAGCGATTAGCCGTTAGCCATTAGCGGTTGGCGGGAAACAGGGACGGAAACAAAAAACGGGCGGGAGCAACCCCGCCCGTTTTGCGTATATGGCAGGCGCGGCGCGATCAGGCGGGGGCGGCGACGAGGGTATGCACGTCGAGCGGCTGGCCCTTGCGCGCGTCGAGCACGAGTTCGATCGCGTCCGACGCGCACTGGCTCGCGCAGACGCCGCAGCCCATGCACTTTTCCCACGCGACGGTCGAGACGTCGCTGACCTCGATGGCTTCGAACGGGCAGACGTCCTCGCACATGCCGCAGGCCGTGCACGCCATCTCGTCCACCTGGGCGACGTAGCCGGACGAGATCACCATCGGCACACCATGTTTGACCATCGCCTCGATGCCCGCGCAGCAGCATTTACAGCAGTTGCAGATCGTATAGAAGCGGTTCAGCGTCGCGTCTTTGAAATAGGCCGCGTGCATGTGGCCGCGATCGTGCTCGGCTTGCAGCAGGTCGAGCGCTTCGGTTTGCGAGATGCGACGGCTGCTGTCGGGGTTATGCTCCAGAATAAAGTCCACGAACGGCTGGCCCATGACCATGCATACCTGCGTCGGCTGGCAGGGATTGTCGCGCGTGTGGCGGCAGGGACATTCATAGACGGCGATGTCCGGCGGGCCGCTGAGCACGATCTCGCGGGCGGCGTTGAAGGGAATGAGCTGTTCGAGATCGCAGTGCGGGATGTCCTGGTTGATGCTGACCAGCGCCTTGGCCGCCTCGGTGGTGAGGATCTTGGCGTGGTAGGTTTCGGCCCAGAGCGGCTTGTCGGGCGTGGTGTGGGTATGCGGCAGCACGAATTTCACCGCCCAAAGCAGGTATTGGTTGGTCCAGCGCGCGTAAATATAACCGTGCCACCACGTCGGGCTGAGCAGCGCGCGCCAGCCGCCCGCCTCGCGTATCCAGCGCCGCGTCGAGGGACGCAGCAGCGCGCCGCGCTCACCGACGAGCCACAATCCGGCGAGTGAAGCGGTGAGGAACAGAACGATCTTGCGCACGATGGCATCCTCCGGCGGGGGTGAAAGTGAGATCGTGGTTTCAGTATACGCGCGGGGACGCTGCGGAACAGGTGAGAAGTGTTAGGCGTTGGCGCGCCAACCGTCACGCACTGCGCGGTCAGCGTTGGGCCAAACGTTCCGCCCAGCCCGCCAGCTCGCGGATCAGGCGCGAGAACACGAGGCCGTGAATGGGATAGAGTGCGTACCAGTAGAGGAAGCCGAACAGCCCTTTGGGCGCGAAAAACGCGGTCTGGATCAGGTTCGTGTTTCCACCCTCTAGCGGCTCGACCTTGAATTGAAGCCACGCCCGACCGGGAACTTTCATCTCGGCGCGCAGGCGCAGCAGGTGCGGCTCGATGGCCTCGACGCGCCAGAAGTCGAGCGCATCGCCCACGCGCAGGTCGTCCGCGTGGCGGCGACCGCGACGGAAGCCCACCCCGCCGACCATCCGGTCCAGCACGCCGCGCAGCCACCACGCCCAACTGAGCGCGGGCCATCCACGCCCGCCGCCCAGCCCGGACACGGCGCGCAGCGTCGTTTCCGGCGAGGCGTGCACCACACGCTGCCGCTGTTCCAGCAGCATGCCTTCGTGCGTCGTCAGGACGGTTGGCTCCCGGTCGCGGGCGCTGCTGACCAACGCATCGCTCCAGCTCGTTTCGACTTCGCTGGCGTCCAGATGCTGCAGGGCGTCGCGTACGATCGTCGCGTAATCCAGCGGATGGATCGACGGGAACAACGCCGTTGCGCGGGGGTCGCGGACGATCACCTCGTTGCGCAGCCCTTCGATCAAGGGGCGCGCGATGTCGCTCGGAATCGGGGTGATCCAGTGCACCCAGTAGGACGACAGGCGCGGCGTCAGGATCGGCACCGGGATCAGGAACCGGCGCAATCCGCGCGCGCGGGCGTAGCCTAACATCATCTCGCGGTAGGTGATGACATCCTGGCCGCCGATCTCGACGATCTGGCCCGCACTTTCGGGCGTGGTCAGCGCGGCGACCAGATAGTTGAGCGTGTCCACGATGCCGATCGGCTGGATGCGCGTGTAGACCCAGGTCGGACAGATCATGATCGGGATCCGTTCGGTGAGGTAGCGGATCATCTCAAACGAGATGCTGCCCGATCCCACGATGACGCCCGCCCGGAACTCGGTCACGGGGACGCCGGATTCACGCAGCGCTTCGCCTGTTTTCTGGCGCGAGCGCAGATGCTCGGACAGGTCGCTGTCGGGATCGCCCAGGCCGCCGAGGTAAATGATGCGTTTCACGTTCGCTGCGCGGGCGGCCTCACCGAAGTTGCGCGCAGCCACCATATCGCGCTGCTGAAAGTTCGTGCTGCCGCTCATGCTGTGGATCAGGTAGTACGCCGCATCGACGCCTTCCATCGCCGGGGGCAGCGTATCGGCTGTCAGGACGTTGGCGGCAACCACGTCAACCTGATCCACCCAGGGACGACCCTGAAGCCGGGCCGGGTCGCGGACCAGCGCCCGCACGCGGCAGCCCGCGCTCAGAAGCTGCGGGATGAGGCGTCCGCCGATGTAGCCGGTGGCTCCGGTGACGAGAATAAGCGGGTTGTCGGGCAGGGTGTGTGATGTCATGAGATCGTCCGGCTCCTTTGAGGGGATTATAGGGGCAGCGCTGCCCTCGGAGCCAGAGATCCGTGCCGGACGGGTGGGCAGATAGGGGTAAGGGGAGGGAAACCAACAGGGGCGTATCGCAATACGCCCCTACAAATGTCGTGCGGCGAGCCGGGATCCGGTTTAGCCCCAGAGGCTGCGGATGAAGGCGATCTGTTCCATCGCCTGATATGTCTCGCCGCCTTCGTGGTTGTTGAACGGCCAGATGCGGATATCTTTCTTTCCGGCGTAGTGGTTGTAGGCGGCGTACACGGTCGAGGGCGGGCAGGTTTCGTCCATCAGGCCGACCGAGAACAGCGCCGGAGCCTGCGCGCGCGCGGCGAAGTTCATGCCGTCGAAATACGAGAGCGTGTTGAAGACCGTGCCGATCTTGTCGCGGTGGACCTTGCAGTAGGTCGAGATTTCCGCGTAGGGCATACGGTCGATGAGGGTCGTGGCGCGGCGGAAGTGGCACAGGAACGGCACGTCCGGCATGGCCGCGCCCAGATCGGGCACGAGGCCGCTGACGGCGAGTGTGATGCCGCCGCCCTGGCTGCCGCCCTTCGCCGCCACGCGCGACGCGTCCACAGCGGGGTGAGAGCGGGCCGCTTCGACCGCACGCACGGCGTCGGTGAAGACGCGGCGGTAGTAGTAGGTCTTGGGATCGAGCACACCCTGCGTCATGAAGCCGGGATAGGATGGGTTCGCGCCGTCGGGGATGTCGGGCGTGTCGCCGGGCCGCCACGCGCTGCCCTGGCCGCGCGTGTCCATGATGAAGTGCGCGTAGCCCGCGCTGCTCCACAGCAGCCAGTCGATCGCAAACCCACGCCCGCCGCCGTAGCCGATGAACTCGACCACGCACGGCAGCGGCTCGGTCCGGTGATGGGGCAGCAGCAGCCAGCCCTTGATCGGCTGCCCGCCATAGCCCGCGTATGTCACGTCGAAGGCGTCCACGGTGCGCAGGCCCACTTCCACCGGCTCGAAGCGCGCATTGAGCGGGTAGTCACGGGCGTCGGCCAGCGTGGTCTGCCAGAACAGGTCGAAATCGGCGGGTTCTTCGCGCTGCGGCGTGTAGACTTGCAGCTCGTCGAGAGGAAGATCGTACAGGGTCGCCATAATGGTTCCTTATAAGGTGATGAACAGGCACAAAAGACACAAAAAAACGAGCGCGGATGGCGCATTTTAGACAACGGCGGCGTGACGCGGATCGGCGGAGAAACTTCACCCCGGCTCCGCATGTTTGCCATGTCACTCAGTTCTTCAGTTAGTTGTACTTCGAGCGCGCCCGGCGAGCAAGGGATCAGGGCGCGTAGATGTCGCAGGCCCGGCGCGCGGCGGCGGGAATGCGCAGCCCGCGCGGGAAATCGCCCAGCGGTCCCAGCGGGACCGGCTGGTACAGGCTTTGATCCCACATCCACAGCGCGAAATGGATGTGCGCGCCGGTCGCGTAGCCTGCGCGGCCCGCCACGCCGATCCGTTCGCCCTGCGCGGCGGTCCCGGCTTCGACCCACTCGAACGACGGCAGATCGTCCATGTCCAGGGACCAGCGCGCCAGCGTACTCGCCGGATCGAGATGGCCGTACACGGTGCTGGTCACGCCGTCTGCCGCGACGATCCGCGCCGCGAAGCCGAGATCGATCAGCGGCTCGTCCTCCCCGTAGCGCTTGAGGTAGACCGTGCCCGCGTGGGCGGCGTAGACGGGCTGGCCCGCCGTGCCCTGTGCCAGCTCGGCGGCGAAATCGACCGCGAAACGGTTCTGCGGCGAGGACCCGTGATAGCCCCAGGACACGACCCAATCCGCGCCGCAGTCGAAGGGCAGGATCAGCGGCAGCGGGGCGTCCGCCGTGCCGGGCACGGGGAGATCGGGATCGTCGGGGATGGTGGCGCGCAGCGCACGGATCAGGTCTGGCAGGTCGTCAGCGCCGGTCCAGCCGAGCACGCGATACGCGCCGGGATTGCTGCGCACTTCGGGCAGGAAGCGGTCGCGGTAGTGGCTGCTCGACGCGCCGCTGGGCAGCGCGGTATAGGGCAGGGCATCCAGCGCGGGATCGTGCTCGATCAGGTTGGGCGTGTAATGTTCCAGCGGGCCGAGGTACAGCACGGCGTCCGGCGAGGTGCTGCCCTCCGGCTGCGCGTAGAGGCCGTGCGCGTCGAAGGCGACGATCCAGCGCACGGAGTCCGGCTCGTCCGTGAGAGAAACGCTTTGCGGCCAGCCGAGGATCGCGGTGCGTGTGTCGCCCTCGCCGGGGATCAGCAGCAGGAGCGGCAGTTCGAAGCGCTGCACGCGCGCGCCCTGAGTGGTCGTGGCGGTGACGTCAAACGCGCCGTCAGCGTTGGTGACAGTCACCTGGGTGGGGCTGCTGACCGCGCCGTAGCCGAATTCGAGCGCGAGGCCGGTGTTGGGCAGCGCGAGATGGCCCTGCATCTCCGGCGTGATCAGCACCGTGTCGTGTTCGGCGGCGTAGGAACGCGCCGCGCCGCCCGGCAGCATCGCCAGAAGCAGGGCGAACAGCAGGACGGCGCGGAAAGGTCGCGGCATGGCCGGGCTACTCGGGGCGCTGGTCGTCGTCCGCGGGCGGGGCCGCGGGCGGCTCCGGTGGGGTGATGCGCGGCATCTGGATCTGCGGGATGCCGGGATCGTCGTTTGCGCCGCCAGGGTAGGGCGGCTGGACGGCGGGCGCGCCCGTGGCGCTGCTCTGCACGCGCGGCCAGATGATGCTCACCGCTTCCTTGACTTGCGCATTGTCCGGCTCGATGGCGCGCGCCTGCTGGACGTAGTTCCAGGCCTGTTCGGGCGTGTCGGCCAGATTCGCCAGTTGGAGCCACGCGGCGACGTTGCGCGGCTGCATCTGCACGACGCGGGTGAAGTGCTGGCGCGCTTCTTCGCGGCGGCCTCCCATCGCGGCGGTAACGCCCATGTTGTAATAAATCTCGGGGCGCGGACCGGACTGGAGCGGGGTTTGCGGCGCGGCGGTGGGACGGTTGAGCATACCCCGTCCGGCAGGCTCGAATCGCGGCTTGTCTTCGCGCGGGGTCTTGCCGAGCAGCGGCACGGCGGCCTGCCCGCCGAACATCCCGGCCAGGATCAGGGCCAGGAAAAACAGCATTCGCAGCCACAACATCGTGATGGTGAACATCACGCACAGCACGCCGTAGGTGAAGGCCGCGCCCAGGCCGATCGCCAGCCCGTATCCGCCCGCCTGCGCCTGCGACGTGGCGGCCCGCGCCGCCGTACGCCGCGCGATGACGAAGGTCACGATGGAGGCGATGCTCCATTGCAGCGCGTAGGACGCGGATAGCTCCGAACCGTATTCATCAAAAATGCTGGTGAGATCGTCCTGAAGCTGCGTTTGCGGCACGTCCGGATCGGTTACGCTGTCGAGCGTGTTGGTCAGCCGGTCGATCATGTTTTGGGGCCAGAACATTACGGACAGGCAGGACGTGAGGAACGAAAAGACGATGCCAAGCGCAAAAATCACGACGACCGCACGAACGATGCGGCCCGGCTCCAGGTTTTGAAAGCTCATAGTATCCTCAAAAATCAGGCGATGGGCGCTCCGCGCAGAGTATAGCACGTTCCAGCGGCGGAATCAGCGGCTTGCGGGGCGCGGACCAATCCGGTTCCCAGTATACCCGGCAGGACGCGGCGCTGCCCCCCAACAACCGGGATAACGCGGGGCGGCGAGTCAGAGTACACTAAGGTGGAATGTATCGCGCACAGGGGGAAATTTGATGATTCAACAGAGCGGCGCGGAGGAACCGATCATCGTGGTGAATTACGATCCGGCGTGGCCGCTGGCGTTCGAGCAGGAGCGGGCGCAGATCGCGGCGGCGCTGGGTGAGTGGGCGCGGGCGATCGAGCACATCGGCAGTACGTCGGTGCCGGGGCTGCGCGCCAAGCCGGTGATCGATATCCTGGTGGCGGTGGACCGGCTTGACCGGGCGGACGAGTACGCGGCGCGGCTGGCACCGCTGGGCTACGTTTACCGCCCGCACGACGATGACGACGAGCGGCTGTTTTTCCGCAAAGGCACGCCGCGCAGCCACCATCTGCACATGGTGGTGTTGGGCGGATCGGAGCACGTGCGGCACGTGCGCTTCCGCGACATTTTGCGGGCCGAGCCGGAGACGGCGCGCGACTATGCTGCGCTGAAGGATGCGCTGGCGGCGCAGTTCCGCGACCAGCGCGAGGCGTACGTGGATGGAAAGACGGAATTTGTAACGGGCGTGCTGGTGCGCGCAGAAAACGAGGATCGCCGTGAGTGAACCTGCCCCGATGTGTCCCTCGTGCGGCGCACGCCTGCTGCCGAACCCCGGCGGGCAGGGGTTGTGGTGCCAGTTCTGCGGCGTGGTGCGGACGGATGCAGGCGCACAGGCGCAGGCGGTCCGGCAGCGCGCGCAGATCGAGGCGAGCCGCCCTTACGAGCCGCCGACATCGCTGCGCGACGCGCCCTTCGAACTGGGGCGCATGTTAAACAACGCCTGGGACAGCATCCGCACGGGGGATCTACGCTCGGCGGAATACGTGTTGAGCCAGGCGCTGAGTGAGTTCGGGGATCAGGCGGACCTGTGGTACCTGATGTCGCTGACGACGACCGATCGTGGCGAACGGTTGATCTACCTCGATCGCGCATTGGAGACGCAGGCCTACCATGAATACGCGTGGCGCGATAAGGGCGTGCTGGAAGGCGTGATCCCGGCGCAGGACGCGGGGCCGCTGCCGGAGACGGACGGGGACGAACCCGTCAGCGCCGAATCGCAGACGGAAGCGTGCCCGATCTGCGGCGGGGCGCTGGCGTATGACGTGGCGGCGGGCGCGCTGATCTGCGGGCACTGCGGGTATACGCCGGGAGGTCCGCTGGCGCGGGTCTATCACGGCGGCTATGACCCGCTCGACAATGCGTTGCTCCAGCGGCGATTTGGCTTCTCGCGCGAGTGGAAGATCGGCGCGCGGGTGCTGGTGTGCCAGAACTGCGGCGCGCAGCTGACGCTGGCGGGCACGACGCTTTCGACGCAGTGCCGCTTTTGCGACAGCGCGCACGTTTTGGTGCGCGACGCGGTGGGGTCGTTCGAGGAGCCGGACGCGCTGCTGCCGTTCAGCGTGGACCGGGCGGAGGCGGCGCGCGCGGTGCACGCGCGGCTCTCGCCGGATCAGCGGGCGCAGGTGGTACGCGGCGAGGTTCAGGGCGTTTACCTGCCGTTCTGGGGCTTCGAGGGACTGGCCTCGGTCAGCGTGCCCGCCGAGATGCGCACCGACGAGTGGATCGCGGGCGGGGTTTATCCGGCGCACGACGTGCTGGTGTGCGGCGCGACGCAGCCGCATCAGGCCGTGCTCGACGAGCTGATGCCGTTCGATCTGGGCGACCTGCGGCGCTACGATCCGCGCGCGCTGGCGCTGTGGCCCGCGCAGATCTACGGCGTGGACGTGATCCAGGCGTCGATCGCGGCGCGGGCGTACGTGAAATATGCGGCGCGGCTCCAGGCGCAGACGGATCGCACCGACTACAACCCGCCCGATACGCCGCTGTGGCAGACCGCGCGGGTGGTGATCGAGGGGTTGAGCTACCGGCTGGTGCTGCTGCCGGTATGGATGGTGACGCTGTATTTGAGCAGCGGCCAGCACCGCCCGGCGGCGGTCAACGGGCAGACAGGCGAGGCGGTGGTGTCCGCGACGTTCGGGCAGCCGGAGACGATCCTGGCCGGGCGGCGGGACCGGACCGGCGTGCGCGATCTGCCGATCGAGCCGCTGCGCGGGCGGCAGAACGTGATCCGGCGGATCGCGCCGCGTTAGGGAGTGCGCGGACCAAAGCAACCTCACCCCCGGCCCCTCCCAATCAAGTTGGAGAGGGGAGACAGGCGAGGATCAACCGGAGCAAAAAGACCAGTTTTCTCGCTCAAATACATGTTGTACGTCAGGCGCTGATAGTAGGATCAGGCAAGAGGGAGACGTTTACATGCCGAGAACTGCTTCGAGAGGGAACTGCCGTTTCTGTGGCAAATCGTTCGACTGTTCCACGATGACACGTCACCTGCAAGCCTGCCCCGCACGCAAAGCCGCACAGACTGAGGAGGCGTCCAGGCGCGGCCTGCGCAAGGCGACGTTACTGCACCTGAAAATCGAAGGGGCGCATGCGCCGGAATACTGGATGCACGTCGAGATCCCGGCGGACGCAACGCTGGTCGATCTGGATCACTTTCTGCGGGATACCTGGGTCGAATGCTGCGGCCATTTGAGCCAGTTCAAGATTGGGAATACCGAGTACCAATCTAACTTATCGGAAGATGATATATATACCGCCGGGGTGAAGGCTGAGATCGATCGTATACGAGACTTCCTCCGCAATCTCGATACGCCAGATCCTCTCCTGGCCCAAGCGATGAGCAGGATGGAGCAATTTCCCGAACTTTCCGATATGCAGGTGCCACTGAGCGAGGTGCTGCCGGTGGGAACAAAAGTCACGTATGAGTACGATTTTGGCTCCACGACCGAGCTAAAGCTCACCATGATCGGCGAGCGAGCGGGCAAGACACGGCGCAAATTGGATATTGACGTGATGGCACGCAACGATCCGCCGAAAATTATGTGCGGGGTGTGCGGCGCGAGGCCTGCAACGGTGATTAATGCCTGGGCTGCATGGGACGAAGCCAGTTGGATGTGTGACGAGTGCGCAAAGGCTGGCGACTATGACGAAGAGGGCTTTCTGCCCGTAGTTAACTCGCCGCGTGTGGGGGTGTGCGGATACACTGGCCGCGATTCGCACTATATCGAAGATGTTGAATTTTCCGGATATGGCATGATCGATGTTGGTGGCTGGTCAACTGGCGATGAAGAGGAGAGCGAAGAGAGCGAGGACGACGATAAGGTATAGACAGCTCCTTATTTTTTGAGTGACGTACAGCATGCGCCGGGCGGGCGGGGACTCAGTTGCGCGGGCGCGCACCTGTTACTACAATCCGCAGGTATGGCCGAGACAACATCCGAACGACTCACCGCGTTACCCGACTTTACCCCGGCGCTGGAAGGCTTCCGCGCCGACGAATTTTTGCGCCTGACGGAGACGCTGCTGGCGATCCCCGTCGAGCAGGACCAGGCGCAGCTCGACGCGGCGTCGTTCCGGCTGGAAGCGCCGGAATTCAGCGCCGAAGGGCTGCTGCCCGCGCTGCCGCCACGCTGGTATCCGCGCCCCGCGCCGGACGTG
>NZ_DAISHJ010000087.1:0-21856 GCF_036822615.1 Aggregatilinea sp.
GCGCCCCAGCCCGGCAGCTCGACGATCAGCCCCGTGCGCGCCAGATCGTCGCCCGGCTGCGCGTCGAGCGCCGTGCCGTCGCGGACCTCGCGCAGCGTCCACGACGCGCCCTCCAGCCCGAAGTCCGGCAGCAGCACGCGCCCCCGCGAGCGCCCCGGCGCGTAGTTGATCACGATCACGCGGCGCTCGTCGCCCAACCGCCACGTATATGCAATCAGGTTGGCGAACGATCCGCTGCCCGGTTTGGCGGATGCAGCGTCCCGCAGCCGCCACGCGCCCTCGCGGTAGATCGGCTGCGCGGCGTCGGCCAGCAGCGCGCGGTAGAACGCTTCCAGCGCGCGATCCGGCTCCTCGTGTGGGCGGCGGCCCAACTGCACCGGCAGCTTGATCCGACAGCCCTGCGTCTGGCCCTCGTGGATCAGCGTCGCGCCGGGCAGCGTGCAGGCCAATACGGCGGCGGGACGGTGCCGCGCCGGACCGAGCGCGGTCTGGGCGCGCGCCTCGTCGTGATTTTCGATCAGCCGCACGAGCCGGTCCTGGTAGCTGAGGTCGGCGTACAGGTGCTGCGCGATGGTATGCGCCGGGCCGCTCAGCAGGCGGTCGTAGAGGCGCTTGTCGTAGGTGTAGTCGAAGCCCTGCTGCTGAAGCTCCCACTCCATGTCCCAGTACACTTCCGCGACGAACAGAAACTCCGGGTGCTGCGCCTTGACCGCCGGGATCACCTCGGTCCAAAACTCCTGCGCGGGCGGGTGCCCGGCCCGGTCGCCCCAGGTCTGCGTGAAAATGCGCGTGACCATCAGCATCACCATGTCGCAGCGCACGCCGTCGCACTGCGCCGCGATGTCGTTGAGCGTTTCGATCGACAGCGCCCGCAGCGTGGGATCGAACGCGTTGAGCTGCGCGGTATCGGTCCAGGGCGGGAAGTACGGATCGCGCCCACAGGCGAAGATCTGGTTCGCGCTGGCGCCCGGCCCGTAGAAGTAGCAGCCCTCACGGGAGGCGAGTTCCTCCGGCGTGCCGTGCAGGTACGCCTCGGGATGCTGTTCCAGCCAGGGATGGTCGGTCGCAGTGTGGTTGGGCACGAAGTCCAGCACCAGCTTCATGCCGCGCTCGGCCAGCCGCTGCCGGATCGAGGCCAGCGCGTCCGGCCCGCCCAGGTGCGCGTCCACCACGTAGCGGTGCACGGCGTAGGGCGATCCGATCACGTCCTGCGGCGTGAAATCGGACAGCGCCTGATGATATTCGTGCTGCAAGCCGGGGTGTTCCAGCGCGATGCGGCGGCCTTCGGGGCTGCGCTCCCAGACGCCCATCAGCCACACGGCGTCGAACGGCCACGACGCGATCTCGTCCAGCTCCGCGTCCGGCACGTCGGCCAGGGTCACGGCGCGGTCATATTTTTGCGAAAGGGTCTGGAGCCACGTCCAGGCGTTGATTTCGTAGAGCAGGGGGTTGTTGGGCCAGGATGTCACGAGCAATAGTCCCTCTTGGGGCGAACGGAAAAATGCGCCGTCAAGAGTAGCGGAAAACCGGACATTCCGCACCCCAAAAACGCATGAAAACATGTCGAATGATCGAAGCGATCGGAATAAGCGGAATTAATCGATCAATTGGATCACTCCGATCATCGCATGTTGTGGCGGGGCAAACAAAAAGGGCACCCCGCAGGATGCCCTCTCGACTCCGTGTGCCGCCGGGTTATCCGGCGCTTTCGGTCGCGGCCAGCTCCGGCACTTCGCGCGCGGCCAGCCACCGCTCAGCGGTCAGCGCCGCCGCCGTGCCCTGGCCCACCGAGGTCGCCACCTGCCGGAAGATGCGGTCCTGGACCTCACCCGCCGCGAAGACGCCCTCGACGTTGGTGCGCATCAGCTTGTCGGTGACGACATAGCCGAAGTCGTCGCGCTCCAACTGGCCCGTGAAGATGTCGCTGTTAGGATCGTGGCCGATGAAGATAAACACGCCATCGGTCGGGTACAGCGTCTGCTCGCCGGTCTTGATGTTGCTCAGGCGCACGCCCGTCACCTTACCGTCTTCACCGACCACCTCATCCACCACGGTATCCCAGATGAAGTGCATCTTCTCGTTGGCGAAGGCGCGCTGCTGCAAGGTCTGGCCCGCGCGCAGCTCGTCACGGCGGTGCACCACGTCCACGCGGCTAGCGAAGCGCGTCAGGAACAGCGCCTCTTCAATCGCGCTGTCGCCGCCGCCGACCACCACCACGCGCTTGTCGCGAAAGAAGAAACCGTCACAGGTAGCGCAGTAGCTGACGCCGTTACCGGTTAGCTCGCGCTCGCCGGGGATGTTCAGGTGACGCGGCGTCGCGCCCGTGGTCACGATCACCGCTTCGGCGCGATAGGCCTGCCCGTCATCGGTCTTGATCGTGAACGGCGACCCGTGCGAAAAATCGACCTCGCTCACCGCGCTGAAGAGCTTGATCCGCGCGCCGAACTTTTCCGCCTGGCGCGTCATCAAGTCCACCAGCGCCTGCCCGCTCAGTCCTTCGGGGAAGCCGGGATAGTTTTCGATCTCGTAGGTCAGCGATACCTGGCCGCCCGGCTCGTGCCCACCGACCACCAACGGGTTCAGCTTGGCGCGCGCCGCATACAGCGCCGCCGTCAGCCCCGCAGGGCCGGACCCCAGGACGATCAGCTTTTCGACCGGATTCTCGCCCGTGGGTTCGGTGGAAGCGGCATCCGGGGTAGAAGTCGTCAGGTTCAGCTTCATCTCAGTCATCACAATCCTCGCTTGACGATGGTTTTCAGGCAGTGGGCCGGGCAGCGCCTGCCGCAGAGGGCAGCGCGCTCAGAAGATCGCCGGAAGAACGTTCCGGCCATCATTTCATTAGATGCAGAAGACCCTGCGCTCGTCGCAGATTATACAGGATTCTGACACACTCCGGCATGCCGGGCCGCTCAGGGCAGATCCAGCCACCCGGCGAGCGCCTCCGCCACGACCTGATGCCCGGCGGCGGTCCAATGCGTATCCGAGCCGGGCAGATAGAGATCGCCGTCCGTCTCTGCGCGCGCCGCCTGCAAGACCGGCAGCAGGTCCAGGTAAGGGATCGCTTCCGCCTCGAAGAACGCATCCAGCCGCGCCTGATTTTCCGCCGGATCGGGCCGGTCGACAGGACCGCAGTCGGCCAGGAACTTATCTTTCTGCGCCGGTTCGACCTGGAGCTCAGTCGGGATGATGACCACGCGGAACTGTTTGCCGTCCGCCTCCACGTCGTCGCGCAGCGCGCGCAGCAGCGCCTCGGTCAGCGCCCAGTCGTCGTCGGTCAGCTCGGGGAAATTTTCCTTGAGCTGGAAGCGGCACACGTCGTCGTGACCCTCCACCGGGCCATCCGAGCGGTTGAGCACCGCGCCCGCCAGAAACGCGACCATCGAGCTGCGCATCAGGCGCGTGCTGTGCTGCCCCGCCACCAGCGGCAGCTCGAACGCGCCGCTATAGGGGTAATCGTGCAGGGTCAGTGAGCCATCCTCGTCCAGCGAATAATACGGCAGATCGGGCCACTCCGTGTTGCCGATCAGGTCGTTGCCGGTGTAGAGCATCAGCAGCACCACGTCGGGATCGTACGCCGCCCCCAGGTGCTCGTAAACCAGACGTTCCTGCGCGGGCTGGTAACCGCTGGCCCCCATCGCGATCACCTCGACGTCGCCCGCGTAGACGGTTTCGAGCAGCGTGTGGAACGTCTTCTCCTGCGAGGTTTCCAGCGCCAGCGTGAACGAATCGCCCAGCACCAGCAGCCGCGAGACGCCATCCGTGCGCGCCTGGGCGTAATTGTCTTCGCGGAAGCCGTCGTCATTGACGCGGATCTCGACCAGCCCGTTCGTAGAAAAGATCCGCGCATGCAGATCCGGCTCCAGCGTCCACCCGATCGGGTGCGACGCGAAGACGTCCGCAGGCAGGCGGTTGGGCAGTGTCCCCTGCGCGACGAGCACGCGCGCCGCGCCTTCGGCCACCAGCAGCGCGAATACCAGCCCAAACGCGATCCCGGCTGCGGCACGCCACACACGATTCATTCCGGTTCCCCTTGTACGATAAAACGGGCGACTCTGCGCCCGCTGCCATGCACACTCACGTACCCCCGCCATAGTAGTGAAAAATGCGACGCGGGGCAACAGGACCACCGTGCTCCACACGCAGCGCGCCCCGGCTCGAAACGGCGAACCGGGGCGCGCAAATAGGGCGAACGAATGTCGCGCTACAGGAT
The DNA here is from genome assembly GCF_036822615.1 of Aggregatilinea sp. Classification (NCBI taxonomy): domain Bacteria; kingdom Bacillati; phylum Chloroflexota; class Anaerolineae; order Aggregatilineales; family Aggregatilineaceae; genus Aggregatilinea; species Aggregatilinea sp. The sequence goes on from NZ_DAISHJ010000087.1 coordinate 4,211, forward strand.
CTTGCTCAGGAACAGCTTGGTGCGCTCGTGCGACGGATCGGTGAACAGCACGTCCGGCGAGGCTTCTTCGACGATGCGCCCGCCGTCCATGAACACGGCGCGATCGGCTGCCGCCCGCGCGAAGCCCATCTCGTGCGAGACGACGACCATCGTCATGCCTTCTTTGGCGAGCTGGAGCATCACGTCGAGCACTTCCTTGATCATCTCCGGGTCGAGCGCGGACGTCGGCTCGTCGAACAGCATGATCTTGGGGTCCATCGCCAGCGCCCGCGCGATCGCCACGCGCTGCTGCTGCCCGCCGGAAAGCTGCGTCGGGTACGCGTCGGCCTTATCGGGAATGCCCACCTTCTCCAACAGGTCGTGGGCGCGGGCGGTCGCTTCGCTGCGCTTACGTCTGCGCACGACGCGCTGCGCCAGCAGGACATTCCCCAACGCGGTGCGGTCGGGGAACAGGTTGAACTGCTGGAACACCATGCCCACTTCCGTGCGAACGCGGTTGATGTTGCGCGCGCCGCTCAGCGGGATGCCGTCCACGGTGATACTGCCGCCGTCTACCGTTTCCAGGCGGTTGATGCAGCGCAGCAGTGTGCTTTTGCCGGAGCCGCTCGGCCCGACGATCACGACCACCTCGCCCGGCTTCACATCCAAACTGACGTTGTTCAGCGCGTGGACCGTGCCGCGCAGCGTGTGAAAGCGCTTGTGCACGCTTCGGATCTGGATGATGGGTTCGCCACTAATTGCCATGATGTTTCATACCCCTTTCCGTTACCGGGGCAAGCGCGTGCGGCGCTCAAGCAGCCGGACAAGCAACGAGAGGAACAGCGTCATCAGCAGGTACATGATGGCGACGGTGTTATAGCCTTCAAAGGCGCGGAACGTGCGCGAGATGTACAGGCGGCCCAACTGGAGCAGGTCCGGCAGCGCCAGCACCGAGATCAGCGCCGAGTCTTTCAGCATGGCGATGAAGTCGTTGCCCAGCGGCGGCAGCACCACGCGCACCGCTTGCGGCAGGATGACGTAGCGCATCGCCTGCGGGTAGCTCATGCCCAGGCTGCGCGCCGCCTCCATCTGCCCGCGATTGACGCTCTGAATGCCCGCGCGGAAGATCTCCGCGATGAACGCGCCGTAGCCGAACGCCAGACCGAGGATCGCCTCCCACTGATCGCTTAGCTCGATGCCCGTCCAGTCGCGCAGGCGCGGGCTGAACACGAAGCCCGCGTAGAGCAGAATCACCAGCAGCGGGATGCCGCGAATGACCTCGACGTACAGCGTCGAAATCGCGTACAGGATCGGGTTGCGCTGGACGCGCATCAGGCCGATGATGAGGCCGATAATCAGGGCGATGCCGTAGGCCAGGAACGTCACGCGCAGCGTCAGGAAGATACCGGCGTCGCAGCCGCGCAGGTTGTTCAGGGCGCATTCGCCGGGCTTCATCTGGCGGTTGTCTACGATCTGGTCGCGGTCGATGACCACGTATTCCGGCGCGACGGTCTGCACCGTCAGCGTGTTTTCGGTCTCGTTGACCACCGTGCCGGTGACAGTATCGTCCTTCAGCTTGACGGTCGCTTCGCAGTTGCGGGTACATTCGCGCGGCGGTTCCGGCAGCACCACACCGGCATCGGGGTTTTCGTCCACCCAATCGGCCACGGCATAACGATCCTCACCGCTTGAGATGAAGATCAGCGCGTCCACCTCGCCGGACCCGGTCGCGGCCAGCGCCGCGTCCAGGTCAGGATACGCCACGAGCGACGCCTGGGCGTCCCCCTCCGCATACACCAGCGGGACCAAAAGCGCGTCGAGCTGCTGCATCTGGTCCAGCGCGGCCACGATGTCCGTGCCCTCGACGTACCCGATGCGCACCGACGCGCCGGGCGTGACCGCCTGATTGGCGACGGCGTCGTTGATGGCGATGGTCAGCGTCGGCACGTAGTAATAATCTGCGTCACCCTTGCGGATTTCGTGCTTGGTGCCGTCATCGTCCTGAATCGTCAGCGACGTATCGCTGAGCGCCGTCAGGCGGCCCGTGATCGTCTCGCCTTCGCGGTCAATCGTCACGCGCTCGACCGGCGTGCAGTCGGGCTGATCGTCCGGGCAGGGGATCGTGTCCGACTCCATGTCCGCGATGCGCGACTTGTCGAACGTTTCCTGCTCCGCGGGCACGGTGCGGATCGTCATCCGATCGCCGTTGATGTCGGTCAGCGTGCCGGTAACGGTCACTTCGTCGATGTAGTCGATGGTGATCTGCGTGCCGCCGTCGCCCTCGGTGCGTTCCTCGCTGACAATATCCGACTTCAGGATTTCAACTTCTTCGCCGTCCTCGGTGCGCACCGTGACGGAAGCCGGATCTTCGCGGACCAGGAACCCCGACCGTGTCACAACATCGCTGTCGATCACGTCGCGCAGCAGTTGGTTGATGACCGTCTGAACCGAATCCTGCGTCTCGCCCACGTACTGCCCGACGATCATCGACGGCTCGCCAACCACCTGCACCACTTCGTACAGATCGTCCGTCGTCCAGGTCGGCTGGTCGGCCAAAAAGTCGATGATGCGCTGGTACGTCACCGACGTCACCATCGAATACAGCACAATCACCGCCGCCACGCCGATGATAATCGCCCACCAGGGCAGCCCGGCGATTACACTGAGCGTGCGGTCGGACCACGTTGGCGCGGGAAATATTTCACCTGACTGCTCGGGATCGGGAAAACTGGAAGGCTCTATTTCGGTTGGGCTGGTGTTATCGGACATGTCTCTCTCGCAATGGAACTATCGAGCTTGGGCTGAGGCTTTAAGAACAATAGGCGTTGAGCCGAGCAGGAATTCGGGGCAGTACTGTACCACAGTCTGCAACCCAGGAGGATGTATTATTCGTACAAAAAGCACAACAATTCAAAGCATAACAATCCAAGAATTACTGGGCGAACAGGTCGCTGTCCCCGGCTCCTTCCGGCGTCTAAAGCGGTCGGCACGTGGCGCGTGTAAGAAAGCGGTCGAACCGGTGTGACAGAGTGGACGGGATGACGGTCGCCCACGGGTGGTAAGGGCAACGTTCGAGGGGGAAAAAACAGCGTGCCTCCCACAAGAGAGGCACGCTGTCGTCACTCAAATTACTCGGCGGGCATGAACTGCGACGGCGGTTCAACGCCGAACCAGTTCATGTAAATCTCTTCGTACGTGCCGTTGGCGATGATGTTCGCCAGACCGGCGTTGACCGCGTTGAGCAGTTCCGGCTTGTCGGGGTTCACGGCGATGCCGTAGAACTCGTCCGTGAACGGATCGCCCACGATGACCACGCCCATGTCGGGGTTGCTGCTGATGATTTCAGCGCTGACGGGGCCGTCATTCACCACGGCGTCTACGTTACCCGAATCGAGGGCCTGGAAGGCCAACGTGATTTCGTCGTAACGCACGACTTCCACGCCACTGACTTCGCTCACCGCGAGGTCGCCCGTCGTGCCCGACTGCACACCGACGCGCAGACCCGCCAGATCTTCGAGGGTCGAGATATCGCTCGCGTTGTCTTCCTTCACGGCGATGGTCTGGCCCGCGTTGAAGTAGGGGTTGGAGAAGTCGATGATCTCTTCACGCTCGTCGGTGATGGTCGCCGCGCTCGCAACTGCGTCGAACTCGCCCGACTGCAGCGCCACGAAGATACCGTCCCAACGGGTGTTGACCCAGTTCAGCTCGAAGCCCTGGTCCGCCGCGATGGCGTTCATCAGGTCCACGTCGAAACCGGTCACGTTGTTGTCTTCGTCAACAAACTCGAAGGGCGGATATTCCGCGTTCGTGCCGATGGTCACGATGCCCAGATCCGAGCTGCCCGACGCAGCGGCGGCTTCTTCCGTCGCCATAGGCATGGCTTCTTCGGTCGCCGCAGGCTCTTCAGCCGCCGCACCGTAGCCGGTCGAGATCGAGCCATCCTGCAGGCTCGCCGCGACTTCCGTCAGTTCGTCCTTGACGTCCTGCGGAACGGTGTCTTCGAAATCGTGGAACGGCGCAAGGCCTGACGCACCGTAGAAGTTACCCGGGGTCACCGAGCCGTCAACGATGCTCACGATGATGTCCGCCACGCCCTTGTCCAGCAGCTTCATCGCGCTGGAAACGAGGCACGGGTGCGCCTCGGGCACGGTCAGCCACTGGTCGGAGTCCACGCCGATGCAGTACGGCGGATTGCCGTCCGTCACCGCGTTCGCCACTTCGATCAGGCCACCGTTACCGGTCTTGCCGCCCGCCGCGAACACCACGTCCGCGCCCTGGTCCAGCGCCTGACGCGACGTCGTCGCACCCCATTCGGGGTCCGTGAACGCCTGGTCAATCGCGCCCGGGTGGTACGTCGAGATGATGTTGATGTCCGGGTTCACGTACTTCGCGCCCGCCTGGTAGCCTTCGTTGAACGCCACCACTGCCGGCACCTGGTCCGTGCCCAACACCGCCGCAATCGTGCCGCTTTCGGTCAGACGCGCCGCGAGAATACCCGCCAGGAAGCCCGACTGGTCCTCGTGGAACACCAGACCCACCACGTTGTCCACCGGCTCCGCCTGGAACTGGTCCACGCCGATGAACGTGATGTCCGGATACGTCGCCGCAGCCTGCTGCGTCGCTTCGCCCAGCGCGAAGCCGACCGTCACGATGATGTTGTAGCCGTTCTCGGCAAACTCAGCGATGTTGTTGGTGTAGTCCACCGAGTCTTGCGTCTCGATGTAGTCCACGTCCGCGCCGCAGCTCTCCGCCGCCAGCACGCCTTCCCACGAACTCTGGTTGAAGCTCTTGTCGTTGATCTGGCCCACGTCCGTCACCAGACCAATCTTCACCCCACTCAGATCCACCGCTTCGCAGTCGATCAGGTCGGGCGCGACGATCGCTTCTTCCGTCGCCGCCGGTTCCATCGCCATTTCTTCCGTCGCAACCGGCGTCGCCATCACGGCTTCTTCGGTCATGACCGGTTCCATCGCCACTTCTTCAGTCGCCATAGCCACGGCCACGGGTTCCTCGGTCATGGCGGGTTCCATCGCCACTTCTTCCGTCGCCACCGGTTCCATCATTTCTTCGGTCGCAACAGGTTCCATGGCTTCTTCGGTCGCCGCAGGCTCTTCAGCCGCCGCACCGTAGCCGGTCGAGATCGAGCCATCCTGCAGGCTCGCCGCGACTTCCGTCAGTTCGTCCTTGACGTCCTGCGGAACGGTGTCTTCGAAATCGTGGAACGGCGCAAGGCCTGACGCACCGTAGAAGTTACCCGGGGTCACCGAGCCGTCAACGATGCTCACGATGATGTCCGCCACGCCCTTGTCCAGCAGCTTCATCGCGCTGGAAACGAGGCACGGGTGCGCCTCGGGCACGGTCAGCCACTGGTCGGAGTCCACGCCGATGCAGTACGGCGGATTGCCGTCCGTCACCGCGTTCGCCACTTCGATCAGGCCACCGTTACCGGTCTTGCCGCCCGCCGCGAACACCACGTCCGCGCCCTGGTCCAGCGCCTGACGCGACGTCGTCGCACCCCATTCGGGGTCCGTGAACGCCTGGTCAATCGCGCCCGGGTGGTACGTCGAGATGATGTTGATGTCCGGGTTCACGTACTTCGCGCCCGCCTGGTAGCCTTCGTTGAACGCCACCACTGCCGGCACCTGGTCCGTGCCCAACACCGCCGCAATCGTGCCGCTTTCGGTCAGACGCGCCGCGAGAATACCCGCCAGGAAGCCCGACTGGTCCTCGTGGAACACCAGACCCACCACGTTGTCCACCGGCTCCGCCTGGAACTGGTCCACGCCGATGAACGTGATGTCCGGATACGTCGCCGCAGCCTGCTGCGTCGCTTCGCCCAGCGCGAAGCCGACCGTCACGATGATGTTGTAGCCGTTCTCGGCAAACTCAGCGATGTTGTTGGTGTAGTCCACCGAGTCTTGCGTCTCGATGTAGTCCACGTCCGCGCCGCAGCTCTCCGCCGCCAGCACGCCTTCCCACGAACTCTGGTTGAAGCTCTTGTCGTTGATCTGGCCCACGTCCGTCACCAGACCAATCTTCACCCCACTCAGATCCACCGCTTCGCAGTCGATCAGGTCGGGCGCGACGATCGCTTCTTCCGTCGCCGCCGGTTCCATCGCCATTTCTTCCGTCGCAACCGGCGTCGCCATCACGGCTTCTTCGGTCATGACCGGTTCCATCGCCACTTCTTCGGTGGCAGCCGGTTCCATCATTTCTTCCGTCGGGGCCATCGCCACTTCGACACCCGCTTCGGTCGCTGCGGGCTCCATGGCAACTTCAGTCGCCGCCATCATTTCTTCGGTGGCAGCCGGTTCGAGGGCGGTTTCCGTCGCGATCGCGGCCATTTCGGTCGCCATCGCCTCTTCGGTCGCTACCGCAGCGACTTCTTCCGTCGCCACAGGAGCCGCTTCCGTCGCCTCAACAACAGCTTCAGTTGGCTCAGCGGCAACCGTCGGCGCAGTTGTCGGCGCGGATGTCGGCTCTGGCTCGTCGTCGTCTCCGCCGCAGGCAGCCAATGCCAGCGCTGCGATCAGTACTAAAACGAGTAGTCCGATCCAACGTCTGTTCTTGAACATTGATTCTTCTCTCCTCGGCTATCCGATTGTGCAAAGTGGACCAAAAACACAAGGGTCTGCTTAACGTGGCAGGCAGATGAATGAGATTGGCCTTCTATAATACTACGTTGAAACAAGAAGATGTAAATCTCATTCTATGTCTAATTTATATAAAAGTTGTTAGAAACGACCACCCCGCACTTGCAGAAGCATATTTACGCTTCAAACGGTGCGTCGAGAATCTCAGGGGCACAGCCGGGCGCGGAACGGCGGACAGCCCCACCGGGCAAGCGGATCGGCGCAACTTGGCGCACGGGGGAAGTGCCCGTTGAAAACGCCTCCGTTTATGCTATACTTGCTAGCGCAAGCCGGGCGTGTAGCTCAATGGCAGAGCAGTGGCCTTTTAAGCCATTGGTTGGAGGTTCGAGTCCTCCCACGCTCACACACACTTTCGGGGGGCGATCCAGCACGGCATAGGGATCGCCTTTTTCGTGTTTAGGCCCGGCGGTCGCCAGTTGGGAAGGAACGGCATTTATGCATCTGCGCAGCGCGTGGCTCTGGATGGTGACTCTCGTCGTGATAGGCGTCAGTGCGCTGGCCGTCCGGCCCAGCGGCGCGCAGGATGTGACTCCTACGCCCGCGCCCACCGTATACGTCGAAGCGCTCGACCGCGCCAACCTGCGCAGCGGCCCCGGCATCGAATACCCGGTCGTGGGCGAGATCGGCGCGGGAGCCTACTATCAGGCCCTGGCGCGGCACGAGTTCGTGCCCTGGCTGCAAATCGACTATCCCGGCGCGGCGGTGGCGTGGGTCTATAACGACCTCGTGACCATTACAGGCAACATCTACACCCTGCCCGTCGTCAGCGACTATCCGCCCGTGGTGACGCTGACGCCCACGCCGCTGACCATCCGCACGCCCACCCCGACCGGGCAGGCCCCGCTCGTCACGCCGCAGGCGCAGCCGTCCGCCACGCAAACTACCGCGCCGGAAGCCAGCGCCACCCCGTCGAGCGAAAACAGCGAGAATGTCGAACCGGCAGGCGGCCCGCCCGAACGCACCGAACCGCCCGCCTCGCCCACCGCGACAATCGAGGGACCGGTCGCCACCATCCTGGCCGGGCCGACCAACGTGCGGTACGGGCCGGGCATCGACTATCCGGCCATTGTCGAGCTGGACGAAGGCGCGTCCTATCCCGTCACCGGGCTGCACGCGATGGTTCCCTGGGTCGAGATCGCCCTGCCGGAGTCCGCGACCGGGCGCGGCTGGGTCTACCGCGATCTGGTCGAGATCAACGGCGACACCAGCCAGATCCCGGTCATCAGCAGCTTCAACTTCACCCTGCCGGACCTGACGCCCACGCCGCAGACGGTCGTCGTTAACGCGCCGCCGTGGGATACGGCTGCCGCGTCGGGCACGCTGGCCGGGACGCTCGGCGAGCAGATGAACAGCTACCTGCTGTCGCAGGGCTTCGACCCCTACGCGCACGAGTTCGGCTCGGTCTTCCTGCTCGATCTGCGCACGGGCGATACGTTTACGCTCAACGACGGCGTGGCCTACAGCGGCATGAGCCTGACCAAGATCCCGATCCTGGCCGCCTATTTCCAGAAGCACCAGGGGCCGCTGGGCACGGACGACGCGTTCCTGGTGGCCGACACGATGATGTGCAGTGAGAACATCACGACCAATGCGCTGCTGGAGGACATCGGGGACGGCGACAGCGTGACGGGCGCGCAGCGCGTCACGGCGATGATGCAAAATCTGGGGCTGCAAAGCACGTTCATCATGGCCCCCTACGTCACCAGCGAAAACCAGGAGCGCCCCAACGTCGGCACGGTGCAGACCAACGTCGATCAGGTGCGCGCAGAGCCGGACCCCTACAACCAGATCACGCCGAAGGATCTGGGCTGGCTGCTGGCGGGCATCTACCAGTGCGCGATGGACGGCAGCGGCCTGCTCACCGAGCGTTACCCCGACGATTTCACCGTGCAGGAATGCCGCCAGATGATCAGCGCGATGGACGCCAACATCATCAACGTGTTCATCGAAGCGGGCGTGCCGGAAGACGCCACCGTGATCCACAAGCACGGCTGGGTCGATAACACGCACGGCGACGCCGGGATCGTGATCGGCCCGGATGACGCCTACGTGCTGGTCGCCGTGCTGCACAGCGACGAATGGCTGCCGTTCGAGAACACATCGCCCACCATCGCGGAGCTGTCGCGTCTGGCGTGGAATACACTGAACCCCACGGACCAGGAAGCCGAGATTCACCCCGGCACCGTGCCCGGCGAGTGCAACCCGCGCGAGGATCCTGTCATGGACGCGCTGCTGGCGAGCGAACTGCCCGCGCCCGGCCCGGTTTTCTCCGCGACCGCCGCGCCTGAGGTCACCGCCGCGCCCGATGCAGCGCTCAGCCCCACGCCGGGCATCACCGGAACGCCGGTCACCACAGCGGCGGCAGACGATGCGATTCCTGCTGGTTGAGCCATACGACACCGGCTCGCACGCGGTCTGGATGCGCGGCTATCAGGCGCACAGCGCGCATGAGGTCGAGATCCTGAGCCTGGACGGCCAGTTCTGGCAGTGGCGCATGTTGGGCGGCGCGGCGGAACTGGCCGGGCAGTTCCTGCGGCGCGGCCGCGAGCCGGACCTGATCGTCGCCTCTGACATGCTCGACCTGACGACCTTCCTCGCCCTGACCCGCCCGCACACGGCGCGCATCCCCAGCGCCGTCTACTTTCACGAAAACCAGATCACCTATCCGGCAGGCCCCCGCCAGAAAGAACAGCAGCACTACGCCTTCATCAACGCCATGACCGCGCTGGCGGCGAACGCCGTGTTTTTCAACAGCGCGTTCCACCGCGCGGACTTCCTGCGCGACCTGCCCGGCCTGCTGAACCACTTCCCCGATCACCGGCTGCCGGGCACGGACGAGGCGATCCGCGCCAAGAGCGCCGTGCTGCCCGTCGGGATAGATCTCGCGCGCTACGACGCACACCGTCCCGCCGCCCCGCGCGATCCGTCGCGCCCGCTGCTGATCGTGTGGAATCACCGCTGGGAATACGACAAAAACCCGGAGGCGTTTTTCGCCGCGCTGGACGTTTTGGCCGGGGAAGGGGTGCCGTTCGAGGTGGCGTTGGTGGGCGAAAATACGCGTCAGAGCGTGCCGGAATTCGACGCCGCGCGCGACCGGCTCGGATCGCGGATCGTGCAGTACGGCTACGTGGACGCGTTCGCGGACTATGCGCGCTTGCTCTGGGACGCGGACACCGTCGTCAGCACGGCGATCCAGGACTTCTTCGGGATCAGCGTGGCCGAGGCGATTTACTGCGGCTGCTGGCCGGTGCTGGCCCGCCGCCTGAACTATCCCGCGCGCGTGCCGGACGCGTTCCACGCCAAGACGCTGTTCGAGGACGAGATCGGGCTGGTCGATCTGCTGCGAGCGCGCCTATGCGATCCGCGTCCCGCGCCAGAAGCGCTGCGGGCGCACGTCGCGCGCTACGACTGGCGCACTCTCGCCGCTGAATACGACCGCGTGCTGGCGGGAATAGCGATTACCAGTCGTTAGTTGTGAGTTGTTCGTTAAAGCAATCCGGTACGAAGATGGATCGGGTTGTAGGGGTGGGGCGCGCTCCGCCTGCTGAGCGCAAAACCGGGTAGGGCAAGCCCTACCCCTACCCATCACGCTCAGCTTTGATTCTCTACCCCACTACGACCGCACGACGAGCCACGTGCCCAGCAGCAGCACCGCAACGCCCAACAGGCGGCTGACGTCAATTTCGCGCACGGACGTCTCGAACCACCCGAACTGATCGATGATCAAACCGATGATAAGCTGCCCGGCCACGACGAGCGTCACGCTGGCCGTCGCGCCGATGCGGGGAATCGTGAAGTTGATCGCGGAGATCACGATCACGCCGAACACGCCGGAGATCGCCGCATACCACGGCAGAACGCGCCAGTTACCAAAATGCGCCTCGCCCTTGAGCAGCAGCAGCGTCCCCGCGATCAGCGTCCCGCTGAGGTGCACGATAAAAACGCTTTCCAGGCTGCCGCCCAGCCGCTGACTGATCTGGCTGGAAATCGGGGACTGAATACCAACCGCCACGCCGCCAATCAAACCAAAGAGGACGATCAAAAACAGGGTCATGTTTTATCCCTTCCGAAGAGGCGATCCGGCACAGATCACACACGCCCAGCCGGTCACCGGTCCGGGGCCACAGGTATCACAAGGCACAGTCAAACCGCGAAGACATGGTAGAGCCACAAGCGTAAGCCGTCCGGATCGTCGATTCCGAACGAGCGATGTCCCCAGGGCGTATTCTCAAGGCCGCGTGCGATCGGTACGCCAGCCCCGGCCAGCCGGGCCATCCAGGCGTCGGCATCGTCCACTTCGATCGACACCTCGATATTAGAGGGCTTCACCCCTTCGACGGTCCACCCTTCCGTGTCCATGATCTCGAACTCGACGGCGGGAGCCCCCGCCACAGGCGACAGAATCGCGCCGCGATCGCCGGGCCGGTCCCAGTTGGTAACCGGCGTCATGCCCAGCAGATCCCGGTAAAAGTGCAGCATAGCATCAAAGTCGGCGGTACGGCGGACGACACGCAGCACATGCATGCTCATGGGTGATCCTTTCCGGTCGCGCGCTACAAGCGCACGACCGCATCCGGCGGCAGGCTGTCGCCGGTCGTCTCGGGAGCCAACAGGAACACCGTGATTTCGGGACGGGCGCGGAAACGAAGCGGCAGCGACAGCATGCCCACGCCCCGGTTGACGTAGAGGATCATGCCCTCCACCCAGTGCAGGCCGCGCGTATATTTGCGGCCATAGGGCGGCAGCACCACGCGCACCAGCACCGGCAAATTGATCTGCCCACCGTGCGAATGGCCCGAAAGCTGGAGGTCGAAGCGGCCCGTCTGGGCGGCGAGATCCGCGAAGTCCGGCTCGTGCGCCAGCAGGATCGCCCCGCCGTCCGCCGGAAGCGCGCGCACGACTTCGTCCAGCCGGTCGCAGCGGGCCAATACGTCGTCCACGCCGCACAGGTGCAGCGTCGCGTCGCCGCGTTTGAGGGTGTGCACCTGATTCGACAGGTCGGTCACGCCGCTTTCGGCCAGCAGCACGCGGATCTTTTCGGCCCCGGCGCGGTGATCGTGGTTGCCCAGCACGGCGATCACACCGTCCGGCGCGGAGAAACGCCGCAGCGCCGCGACCAGCGCCCCCTCGTCGTAGGGTTCGTGGTCGGTCACGAAGTCGCCCGTGATGGCGATCAGATTCGGCTGCTGCTCGTTCACCAGATCCACGATGCGGTTCAGGCGATCCGCGCCCATATACGGCCCGGTGTGGATGTCGCTGATCTGTACCAGCCGGTAGCCCTCGAAGGCCGGATCGAGGCGCGGCAGGCGCAGCCACAGCCGGTTCACGTCGATCGCGTCCGGCTCGACCTTACGCCCGTAATAGACGAATCCCCCGGCGGCCCCGGCAAGCAGCGCCGCCGCTCCGGCCAGTTTCGATCGGCTCATCGCACCGCCTCCCCGCTCACGCGGCGTGCTTATTTGTCCATCTCAGACAGGAAGTCTGAGATGATCGTCTTTTGCCCGATGCCGGGGAACAGCACGTCCACTTCTTCAACTCTGCCGCGCGCTAGGCTGCGCACCACGACGCCCTCGCCGTATTTCTTATGCCAGACGCACGTCCCGGCCTTGAACTTGACCGTAGGCGGATCTTTGGGCTTGTCGCTCGACTTCTTCATGGGGATGGAGGACCGCGACGATCCCCGCCCGCGCGACGATGAAGAGGACGACGAAGACGAGGAAGACGACGAGCGATCCCAGGTGGTCATGCTGGTATAGGCGTCGCGGCTGATCGCCGAGGATCCGCGCGTGCGCAGCATCGCCCCATCGCGCACGTTGGCCGGAATGTCGTACAGGAAGCGCGACGGCATATTGGCGCTGCTGTCGCCGTAAAGCGAGCGGCGGAAAGCATAGGTCAGGTACACTCGCTCCTCGGCGCGCGTCAGCCCCACGTACATCAGGCGGCGTTCTTCCTGCATCTGGCTCGGATCGTCCATCGAGCGTGTGTGCGGCAGCACGCCTTCTTCCATGCCGGTGATGAACACCACCGGGAATTCCAGCCCTTTGGCCGCGTGCAGCGTCAGCAGGCTGGGGGCCTGTACGTCGTCCTCGCGCGTATCCACGTCCGAGACGAGCGCGACTTCCTCCAAAAACGTCGAAAGCGGCAGATTGGCGTACTGCTCGGCCACGCCCCGGAATTCCAGCACGTTTTCGACGCGGCCCTGGCCTTCGGGCGTGCCATCATCCAGGTAATCGAGATAGCGCGTTTCGCTGAGCACCAGCTTAAGTAACTCGGCGGGCGTGAGCGTCTCGCGCTGCTCGTGCCAGTGTAAAAGCTGGCTGCCGATCGTTTCCAGCGCGTTGCGCGCCCGGCCCGTGAAAGGCGCTTCGGCGCGTTCGTCGAGCATGTGGAACAACGCCTGCGCCACCGTGATCCGCAGCGACGACGCCCACGCTTCGAGATCCTGCATCGTCTTCTGGCCGATGCCGCGCGGCGGCACGTTGATGATGCGCTGCATGCTCACCAGATCGTCGGGATTGTGGATCAGGCGCAGGTAGGCCAACACGTCCTTGATCTCTTTGCGGCTGTAGAACCGCGTCGCGCCGACCAGCCGGTAGGCCAGCCCGGCGTGCAAAAATCCTTCTTCCAGCGCGCGCGACTGGGCGTTGGTGCGGTACATCACCGCGAAGTCGCCCGGCTGGTAGCCCGCGTAATTGACCAGATCGGTGATCGTCTCCACGATATAGCGCGCTTCGTCTTCCTCGTTATGCGCCTCGTAGATCGTGACCAGCGGCCCTTCTTTGCGCTCGCTGAACAGATCCTTCTTCACCCGGCCCGGATTCTGGTCGATTACACCCGTCGCCGCGTCGAGGATCGCCTGGTGCGAGCGGTAGTTCTGTTCGAGCAGGATCGTCTGTGAATCGGGATAGTTGTCGCGGAAGCGCATCACGTTGCGGTAGTCCGCGCCCCGGAAGGCGTAAATGCTCTGGTCGGGATCGCCCACCGCGAACAGGTTGCGCCGCTCGCCCGCAAGCTGCTGGATGAGCGTGTACTGTGCGATGTTCGTGTCCTGGAATTCATCCACCAGGATGTGCTCGTAGCGGCCCTGGTAGCGGTTGAGCACGCTCGGCGTGTCGCGGAACAGCGCGACGGTATGCGTCAGCAGGTCGTCGAAGTCACGCGCGTTGCACGCCCGCAGCAGCTCGTCGTAGCGCGCGTACACACGGCGAATGATCTCGGCGCGGTAATCGGGCGTGGGATACTGCTCCGGTGCAATCAGCTCGTTTTTCGCGCCCGAAATCAGGCTGAGCATCCCGCGCGGGTTATATTTTTTCTCGTCCAGGTTCAGCTCGGCCAGCGTCCGCTTGACGATCTTGAGCTGGTCGTCGGTGTCGTAAATCACGTAATCGCGCGAGTATGCGTCGGTATAGTCGGCCTCTTTGCGCAGGATGCGCGCGCAGATCGAGTGGAACGTGCCGATGGTCAGGCCATCCATCATGCCGGGTTGGCTGCACAGCCCCAGGACGCGGTTTTCCATCTCGCGGGCGGCTTTGTTGGTGAAGGTCACCGCCATGATATGCCACGCGGGCACGCCCATTTCCGTGACCAGATAGGCGATGCGGTGAGTGAGGACGCGTGTCTTGCCGCTGCCCGGTCCGGCGAGGACCAAAATCGGCCCTTCACCTGCCGAGACGGCCTCGGCTTGCTGCTTGTTCAGTCCTGCCAGGATGTCGGATGCTGCCACGCTGATCGCTCCTTTGTTCTGTTACAAGGCTATTGTAACGGGGCGTGCGCCGTGCTGCCAGACCGATTCGCGCGCAGACACGCTTCGCCGGAAGCGATCCCCCGTACTATGCCTTTGCTAGAGTCTGGGTAATGGCACGCCTCAAGACAACGTGTAATGGGAGAACAACAGAGCGATGAGCAAGCAGAAATGGTCACAGGATGTGACGGAACATTCAAACGCGCTGGACCTGGAAGAAGGCGTTTTCACCTGGGACGATCCGGTCAAGATCGCAACGTCGCTGAAAAAGTCGGCAGAAGCCAGTACGCGCCGCAAAGGCACGCCGCTGCAATCGTCGATGGGGATGCTGAATCTCTATATCAACCGCGCGGGATCGAATCTGGACAAAGATCAGAAAAACGTGTTGGAGCAGGCCAAAGACGAGCTGCGCAAGCTGTTCGAAGACTAGCTCCCCCGCCCGCGAATCCCGAACGAGGGAGCCAGCAAGCCCGCTCAGGTATCAGGCGGAGGCGTCCTGCAAAATACCCTGCACGGCGTCCAGCGGCATGTACATCTTTTTAGCGATGGCCTCCGGCGATAGTCCCTCGCTGCGGAAGCGCACCACCACCACGTCGAGCGGCTCCCCGATTTCGATCAGGTAACCGTCCGGATCGTACACGCGCAGCACGCGCTGGCCCCAGGGCTGCGCCTGGATCGGGTGCGCCACCGGAACCTGCGCCCCGGCCAGCTGCGCCGCGACCTCGTCCAGATCGGCAGCTTCAAAATACACTTCCACGTTATCACAGCCCAGCTTTCCGGCGCTGGCGGGGCGATTGTAAATCAGTTGGTTGGCGTATTCCGCCTCCCAGATCGCCAACCCACCAGCATAACCCACGTTCAGCCCAAAATCCGCCACGACCTGCATTCCCAACAGCCCCTCGTAAAACTGACGCGAAGCCGGTACGTCGCGCACGAAAAGCACCGTAGACTGGAACTTCACATCCATTGCTGAACCCTTTCGGAATAGCATAGCTCACATGTTCTATTATACGCGGGAATCAGGGATTTTGGTGCAATTCAAGCGCCATTGGCCACATGAGATTTGGCAGCGTCGTTATATAATAGGCTTGAGATTTAGGAGATCTATCGATGAGCACACTTGAGCAGGAAATTATCGAGAAATTTCAGCAGCTCAACACGCAGGCAAAACAGCGTGTGTTGGCGCAGCTCGAAGGCGAGATGCAAGCGACATTCGATTATGCGCGCTGGTGGTCGGACGTGGAGACGTTGCAGTCCGCCATGCAAAAGCGTCTGGGCGAACACTCCACCACAGGCGCACTATCCCTTCTGGATGATCTGCGTGAGGAAGCTTCGTGACGCAAGTCGTGCTTGATTCGGGCATCCTCATCGCCAGTGTATTTGTTGAGACACTGACCCCACAGGCCAAAGCCTTGCTGCAACAATTGCAGGCCAATCAAGTCATTCTACACGCGCCCACCCTGCTGCGTTACGAATGCATTGCGGTTGTCCGCAAAGCGGTTTACCAGGGGCGAATTTCCCCCGAAGAGGGACGGCACGCGCGTAATGCGCTTTTGAGCTATCCCATAACGCTCCACTTTGATCGCGTACTGCTTCGGCGCGGTTACGATCTGGCCGAGCAGTATAACCGCCCTACGGCCTATGACGCTCAGTACCTCGCCCTTGCCGAACGGTTAGCTTGCGACTTTTGGACCGCCGACGAACGCCTCTACAACGCCATTGCCTCGCAGTTCACGCAAGTGAATTGGCTGGGCCGCACCTAACCCTAGTCCCGCTTGAGCACCTCGCGGGGCTTACTGCCGCTTTCCGCCGGGCCGACGATGCCCTCATTTTCCATGATGTCGATCAGGCGCGCGGCGCGCGTGTAGCCGATCCGCAGGCGGCGCTGGAGCAGTGAGATCGAGGCTTTGTTCAGGCGCTTGACCAGCTCCACCGCCTCGTCGTACATCTCGTCGCGGCCATCGCCAATTTCATCGTCTTCGACCTCGAAGGTCGGCTGGTTGCTGTCGTCCCAGAATGCCTGCTGCTGGCCCGGATCCGCGCGCATCGCGGGCCGTGACGCGCTGCGCCCGTTCCCGTTCGTCTTCGGGAAGCTGACCAACCCGTCTTCCTGCGGCTCGGACTTGTTGAGGCCCTGCGTCTTCCAGTAACGCGTCGCGTTGTTGATTTCCTCGTCGGAGACATACACGCCCTGCATACGCAGCGGGGCGGGCGCGTCCGGCGACTGGTACAGCATGTCACCGCGACCGAGCAGCTTTTCCGCGCCCGGCTGGTCGAGGATCACGCGCGAGTCCATCATCGACGCCACCGCGAACGCGATACGCGCCGGGAAGTTCGCTTTGATCAGGCCCGTTACCACGTCCACGCTGGGCCGCTGCGTGCTGATAATCAGGTGGATGCCGGTCGCGCGGGCCATCTGCGCCAGACGCGCCAGCAGCTTTTCCGTCTCGTCGGGCGCGAGCATCATCAGGTCGGCCAGCTCGTCGATCACCACGATGATGTACGGCATACGTTTTTCTTCGGGGCGCAGCTTGCCGTTGTAGTCCACGATGTTACGCGCGCCGACCGCCGCGAACCTGCGGTAGCGGTCGTCCATTTCGCGTTGGACCCACTGTAAGACGCCGACCACGCGCTCCAGGTCCACCACGACCGGGGACAGCAGGTGCGGGATGCCGTTGTAGCCGGTCAGCTCCACGCGCTTGGGGTCCACCATGATGAACTGTAAGTCTTCCGGCGCGTTCGACAGCAGCAGACAGTTGATGATCGCGTTGACGCACACGGACTTACCGGACCCGGTCGTGCCTGCGATCAGCAAGTGCGGCATCACGGTCAGGTCGGCGGCGACGGGCGTGCCGTCCACGCTCAGGCCGAGCGCGATCCGCAGCTTCGAGTTGATGCGGCGGAACTCCGGCGAGTCCATCACGTCGTACAGGTTCACCGCCGTGATCTTGTCGTTCGGCACTTCGATGCCCACGAAGCCCTTGCCCGGCACGGGCGCTTCGACGCGGATCGAGCGCGCGGCCAGCGCCAGGGCGAGGTCCGCGTCCAGGCGGGCGATGGAGCTTACCTTGACGCGCGTACGCTTGCCGGAACGGTTGACGAGGTAATCCGGCTCGACGCCAAACTGCGTGATCACCGGGCCGGGATTGACCTCCACGACCTTGCCCGGCGCGCCGAAGCTCGCCAGCGTGTCCTCGATCATGCGCGCCTTGTCCAGCAGGATCTCGTCGTCCACGCGCTGCTCGCTGCCCTT
The DNA here is from genome assembly GCF_036822615.1 of Aggregatilinea sp. Taxonomy (NCBI): domain Bacteria; kingdom Bacillati; phylum Chloroflexota; class Anaerolineae; order Aggregatilineales; family Aggregatilineaceae; genus Aggregatilinea; species Aggregatilinea sp. The sequence goes on from NZ_DAISHJ010000087.1 coordinate 21,837, forward strand.
CTTGAGCAGATCGCGGAAGT
>NZ_DAISHJ010000088.1:0-21380 GCF_036822615.1 Aggregatilinea sp.
CATCCCCTGGCCCCTTCCCCCACGCAAGCGGAGGGAAGGGGAACAGAACAAAAGCCGGGCGATGCTTGCATCGCCCCTACGGTTCGAGCGGTTGGGGTGAGGTCCGTTGCTTTTGCCTTGGCTGAACTCTGATGGCTAAAAACTGATCCCTTTTCATCAATCGATTGGATGCACCATGACCCTGTTAGACGATCTCCTGGCCGCGCTGCCCTCCAGCGCCAACATCCTGCACGTCAGCATCGGCGTACACTGGACCGCCGTGGTGGCCCGCGTCGATGGGCAGGACCACTGCGGGCTGGCCTCCACGTTGACCACCTCCACCGAACATTTCGGGGAAGCGACCATCGCCCAGGCGGGCCAGCTTCACACCCTGCCCGCGCGCGAGCTGGCGCAGATGGCTGGCAGCGATCACCCCACGCTGGCGAGCGTCGGCGCGGCAGCGATCAACGCACTGCTGCCCGTGCCGGAAACCTGGGAAAACCTGAACGCGGAGGAAGTCATTGCGGAGCGCGGCGCGGGCAAAACCGTGGCGATGATCGGCGGCTTCCCGTTCGTGCCGCGTCTGCGCCCGCGCGTGGGGGAACTGCTGGTGCTGGAACAGCATCCGGGGCCGGACGAGCTGCCCCGCGCCGACGTGATCGCCATCACCGGCATGACGTTCGTCAACCATTCGCTCGAAGGCTTACTGGCACTGCGCGCGCCGCACGCCACCGTCCTAGTAATGGGGGCCAGCACGCCGTGCAGCCCGGTCCTGTTCGATCACGGCGTGGACATCGTGTCCAGCTCCATCGTGCGCGAGATCGATCCGGTGCTGCGCGCCGTCGAGCAGGGCGCGACCTTCCGCCAGCTTCACAAGGCGGGCGTGGAACTCGTCACGCTTCGGCGCGCGGAAGCTCAACCATAAACCGGCTGCCCGCGCCGGGCGTGCTCTCGACCCACACGCGCCCGCCGTGCAGCCGCACCAACTCCTGCGTGATCGCCAGCCCCAGCCCCGATCCGCCGTGATCGCGCTGGCGTGCGTCGTCCGTGCGGTAGAACCGCTCGAAGACGTGTTTCGCCTGATCCGGCGTCAGGCCGGGGCCGGTATCCGCCACCTCGAAGCGCACCCCGCCGGCGCCCTCATCCACCCGCAGCGTGATGCTGCCCCCGGCGGGCGTATGTTTGAGCGCGTTCACCAGCAGATTGGTGAAGACCTGCCGCAGCCGGTCCCGGTCAGCGCGGATCGGCGGCAGATCCGGCGCAACCTCGACCGCCAGCGCGATGTCCTGATCCTGCGCCAGCGGCGCGAACTCTGTTGCGACGTGCTGCACCAACTCACCGGGCTCGATCCGCGTGAGGTCCATCGAGAGTCGTCCCGCTTCGGCGCGCGTCAGCGTGCGCAGATCCTCGACCAGCCGCCCCAGGTGCAGATTCTGATCGTAGACGATCGCCACCTGCTCCGCGTTGAGCGGGAATACGCCGTCGAGCATGGCTTCGAGCTGGCTGCGCATCACGCTCAGCGGGGATCGCAGTTCGTGCGCGATGTCAGTCGTCATGCGCTGGCGCAGCGTTTCGCTTTCGGCCAGCGCCGCCGACATCTGGTTGAACGAGGCGGCGACGTCCTGAAACTCGACCGTGCCCGTCACCGGGACGCGCGCGCCCAGCCGCCCCTGCTCGATCGCCAGCGCGGACTGCCGCAGGTGGCGCAGCGGACGGACCAGCATCCACGCCAACGCCGCGCCCATCGCCACCGCGAGTACCACCGCGCCGATCGCGGCCATCACCAGCGCGTCGGTCACGTTGTCCAAAAACTGCGTTTCCGCCGCGCTCAATGCCTGGACGCTGCCCGTCTGCCGGAACAGATAGCCCACCGTCCGCCCGTCTACCGCCAGCGGCAGCGCGAGGTCGCGCTCGGACGAGGCCAGCTTTTCCCCTACCAGCGTCTGATCGTTCGCCGCCACGATGGTATATGCCGTATCCGCCACGACGAAACGCGGGCCGCCGCCCTGCCCGCCCTGCCCACGCTGGCCCGGCAGTACATCTTGCGCGCCGTTCCACGAGCCGGTCGAGGCGTAATGCTCTTCGAGGCGGTCGATCACGTCGCCGCTGCTGTTGGCGATATTCTGCTGCCCGACGTAGCTGTGAAAGCTGCTGCGCGTCGATTGGTTGACGATCAGCACCACCGCGCCCGCCGCCACCAGCGCCACCGCCAGGAACGCCCCTGCCAGCCGCATCCAGAGTCTATTCATCGCCGCGCATCCGGTAACCGACGCCGTACACCGTCTCGATGCGCTCGCCCGCCGCGCCCAGCTTGGCGCGCAGATTTTTTACGTGCACATCTACCGTGCGCTCGTACGCGGCAAACGCCTCGCCTTGCAGCCGCTCCAGAAGCTCCATGCGCGTGAAGACGCGACCGGGCCGCGCCATCAGCGCCGCCAGCAGATCGAACTCGGAGCGCGTCAGCGCCAGCGGCTCGCCGTCAAGCTTGACGTCGCGCGTTTCTTCGCTGAGGCTCACCGGCCCCACGCGCAGCACCGGCGCATCCGCGACGAGATCACCGTACGCGCGGCGCAGCGCCGCTTTGACGCGCGCCACCAGCACGCGCGGGCTGAACGGCTTGGTGATGTAATCGTCCGCGCCGAGTTCCAGCCCGGTCGTCTGGTCGGCCTCGTCGTCGCGCGCGGTCAGCATCAGGATCGGCACGGCGCTCTGTTTGCGGATCAGCCGCGCCGCCTCGAAGCCGTCCATTTCCGGCATCATCACGTCCAGCAGCACGAGATCGGGCTGGTCGTGCCGCACGGCGAACACGGCTTCCTGCCCCGTGCCCACCGCCAGCACGGTGAATCCGGCATCTTCCAAATAGGCGCGCAGCGTGCGCCGCAGTTGAGCATCGTCATCGGCAATGAGAATCGTTCGGGACATCGTTTCCTCGCGGGATCGCTCGCCGAGCGGCGCAATACCGGCACACACGCCGCCGCGAGCGACAACTGTTCCTTTCAGCGTAACGGGATTATCGCCACGGCGCAACCCGATGCTCGGCGGCTGTTCTTCGTAGGGATAGGGCAGCCCTATCCGGCTCCGCTCACAACGGGCGGGGCAAGCCCCGCCCCTACGAAAGGCAGAGTTGCCCGTCGCTCCACTGCTATGCTTTTAACTTGCTGCGTAGGTGCTCCGCAAAAGAACACCCCTTCCTTCACACGCCGCGAAAAAAGGGGCCAAAGTGGGGAAAGGGCGCTGTGGGGTAGCGCATCTAGTCGGCAGTGGAAGCGCGCCCCGCCACGCGCGTATAGAACCGCTGCACCAGCGACGGGCGCTGCGGGCGGAAGCGCTGGTTCACGAGGCGGTAATTGAACGCAATCGCCTCGCGGTAATAGTCCTCAAGCTGGGCCATGATCGCGGACCACGGGCGCTGTTCGGCGTCAGCACGCGCGCGCCGCGCCATGTTTAGGCGCAGATCCGGGTGGCTGAGCAGCGCCCCGACCGCCTCGGCAAACGCGGCAGGATCGGCGGAGCACACGAAGCCGGATGCGCCGTGCGTCACCAGATCGCTGACGCCGCCCTGGTCGATCACCACGCACGGCAGGCCCGAGGCCATCGCTTCCTGCACCACCTGCCCGAACGTCTCGCTGGGGCCGGGGAAGGTGAACGCGTCCGCGCTGGCATACGCCGCCGCCAGATCGTCGCCGTACAGGTAGCCGGTAAACACGGTATCCGTCCCGGCGAACAGGGTTTCGAGATCCTCACGAGCCGCGCCGTCACCAACGATCGTCAGCGCCACGCCCGGCACCCGCGCGATATCCAGCAGCAGATCGATCCGCTTCTCCGACGCGATGCGCCCCACGTACAGGCACAGCAGCGCGTCGTCGGGGCGACCCGCCAGCAGCTTTGCGCGCATCTCCGGCGAGCGGTTGGCCGGGCTGAAGCGGTCCAGATCGACGCCCCGCTTCCAGACGCGCAGCCCGCGATAGCCCTGCTCGCGCAGTTGGCGCAGCGTGAACTGGCTGGGGACCAGCGTCAGATCCGCGCGATTGTGCACCGCCCGCAGCCACGACGTCACCGTAGGCGCGAACGCCCCCATGCCGTAATGGTGCGCGTAGGCGGGCAGGTCGGTCTGGTAGTTGGCGATCACCGGCACGTGATGGCGCTGGCCGTAGCGCACGCCCTGCGCGGACATCACCGCCGGGCTGAACAGGTGCACCAGATCGGGCTGGAACGCCTCCAGGTGTTTGCCCACCGACGCCAGCGGCAGCGCGACGCGCGTTTCCGGCGCGAACGGCAGGCCCACCGACGCGACGCCCCGCACGCGGCTCGGCCCCACCTGCGGCGGTGCGATGTCCGGCGCGATCACCATCACCTCGCGCCCGGTCTGCTGCAAGTAGCGCAGCGTCAGGTACGCCGACTTCGCCACCCCGTCCATCTTGGGATAAAACGACTCGGTGACGAGCGCCACGCGGCGCACAGGCGCCAGCACGGACGGCGCAGGCTCCCGGCAGAACAGGTCCGCTTCGTGCCCGAAAACCCGGTCGATTGCATCCGGTTCCAACTGTTCCAGCGCCGCGACGAGGCGGTGAGCGGCCATACCATCCCCCTTGCTTCCAATCCATCGCCCCCATCGTAGCCGCCGCACATTAAACCCGTGCGATCCCCGCGTCAAATGCCTGTTAGCAGCGCGTAAAATGAATTTAAGACGCTGGAATCTCGTCGTGCGTGCGGCTTCGTGGTATCGTGTACGCTCTTGCGCGGTGGGAACACGATGGAGGACGCGGGTGCAGCCAGTGGGACTTTATGCCTGGGGCGGACCCGGCACGATCCGGTTGCTGCGGGTGAAATATCACGCGCCCCGGATCAACGAGGCGAGCTTCATGGCGCTCTACGACGACGCTGCGCTGGCCGAGGCCAAAGACAAGCTGGGCGTCACCGATATGTGGGTCACGTTCTCGTGGGGCTTTTCCAACGCGACCGAACAGCCCGACCGGCGGTTTATCGTCGAGCGCCTGCCCAACTTCGCGCAGTACGACATCGCGCCGCACGCCTACGTGCAGGGCCTCAACCTCGTCACAGACGAGTTCGCGGATCAGGACGTGTTCTGCCGCGATCCGCACGGCAGGCTGCTGCCCTACAGCAAGGGCCGCTCGTTCACCTGCCCCAACAAGCCCGCCGCCCGCGCCGTGATCCGCCAGCGGGTCGAGGCAGCCTGCGTGCACCCCTTCGCGGGCGTATTCATCGACAACCTGATGTTCGGCCTGCCGCCCTTCCTGGTGCGCCAGGATTACACGTCGTTTTTCGGCTGCGAGTGCGAGCACTGCCGGGCCGCGTTCCGGCAGCAGTACGGCTATGCGCTGCCGACCGGTCCGCGCCGCAGCCCGCAGCAGATCGCGGACACGCTCGACTTCCGCGCCCGCACCCTGACCGATCTGTGCGCGGAGATGGCGGGCATCACGCGCAGTGCGGGCAAGGTCTTCGGCGTCAACCTGTACGACCCGTACTGGCACACGCCCGAATTTCACTTCGGCTATTCGCTGTCCGGCCTCGCCCCACACCTGGATTACTACCTGATCGAGAATCACGCGCTCGCCGCCAGCAACCGCCACCTGCTCCCGCTGATCGAGGCGGACGATAAGCCTGTGTTCGTCGTGTCGTACCGTGACGGCATCAGCCACGACCCGGCCTATACCCAGGCCGATCTGGACGCGATCTGGTCCGAAGCGGCGGCGCTGGGCTATTACCCCGCGCTCAAGGCCACCGAATACGTCACGGACGGCGTCTGGCACGCGCTCGACATGTCCAACATCCACGCGCCGCGCCGGGACGCCTGCCCGCCGCGCGCGGATCTGCCCGTGCCGTCCCCGGTCCCGCCCAGCGGCTGGATGGATCGCCGGACTGCCGAGCTTGGCAGCGCCCTCTACGCGCCCGCCCTGCGCACCGCCCTGGAAAATCCGCTGCTGGCCCGCGCCGTCTCCCGCCTCAAGCTCGACACGCGCGTGATGCGCACGGGTCGCCGCTACGGCCCCACGCCCTGATCGCGCCGCGATCCGCCCGAAAACGCAGCGAGGGCAGTCCGTGAACTGCCCCCGCGTCTCCGAAACAGGAGAAATGCCGTTTTTGCGTGCGCTCGCGCGAGCGATCCGCCGCTCAGCCCAGGATATCGCCCAGTCCGTACGCGTCGATCACGTCGTACAGCCGCACCGGGCGACCCTCCCGCATCGACAGATCCATCGCTTGCAGCAGCGCGATCGTGCCCAGCCCTTCGATCAGATCCGGCCTGGGCGTCGTGCCGTCGCGCAGGCAGCGCGCGAAGTAGTCGAAATAGTTCTGGTATTCCCCGGCGTGGTGGCTTCGCCCCTCGAACCGGAAGTAGTACGGCTCCAGCTCGTCGTACTGGTGAATTTCCGCTTCGTCGAACGTCGCAGTATAGCGCAGGTTGCTGTATTCCGCGCAGCCGGAGCCGGTATCGCCGCGCAGCGTGCAGCTGATCTGCGGGTGGAAGTCGTACGGCAGCGCGGGCGCGACGTAACTGCCGCTGCAGCGCGCGATCATGCCCGACCGGGCGCGCATCACGAAGTGCATCGTGTTCGGCGCGTGCAAGTCCCGGTCCGCCGCGTGGCCCGCCACGCGCCCGAAGCCCATCACCTCGTCCACGTCCGGCATGTACCACCGGATCAGATCCGCCCCGTGCGACAGGAAGTTGAACAGCCAGCTAAACCCGTTCCGCGTGCTCCAACCCTTGTCCAGAAACCAGCGCGCGTCGGAATTGTAGGCCGTCTCGATGGTGTGCAGCGCCCCGTAGCGCCCCGCCTCGTAATCCTCGCGCTGGTGGATCATCGGCTCGAAGAAGCGCGTGCTCTGGCCCACGAACACATACAGCCCCGATCCCGCCCATGCCTCATACACCGCCCGCGCCTCGTCCAGCGACGACAGCAGCGGCTTGGTGCAGATCACATGCTTGCCTGCGGCCAGCGCCTGCCGGATGTGCCGCCCGTGCAGCGGATCGGGCGTGTAGATGGCGATGGCGTCGATGGCCTCGTCCGCCAGCATTCGCCTCGTAGTCGAGCGTATAGTGGTCGTACCCAAACTCGGCGCAGCGCTGCCGGCACAACGTCTCGTTGACGTCGCACACCTGCCGCAGATCCCATTCCTCGCTGTTCAGCGCGGCAGACATCGCGCTGCGGCCTTCACCCAGACCTAAGATCCCCAACTGGTAACGGCTGCTCATGATGGACATAGCTCCTCGCCCGACGGCGACGAACGCAGAACACGGCGACATAATCCCGGTAACACATGTATGATACCGATAACATAGCTACATTGAGGGCGAGTGTCAAGGACTATCGAGGACTAGAGAGTGCCGAAAGTCTATCGCTGTGCGGGCACGTCAAACGGGGATGCGCAGCCTGCTGCGGGTTTGCTGTTCTCCCCCTCCAAGCGAGATTGGAGAGGGGCCGGGGATAGGGGCTGTCATGCGATCAGCGCCGCACCGTGCTGGGCCGGACGACCAGATCCGGCGCAAACGCGATCTGGCGCGCCTCGCGCGGCGTCTGGTTGATCTCGCCCAGCAGAATGTCGAACAGCGCGGGCGCAAGCTCCTCGATCGGCTGGCGCACCGACGTGATGCCCAGGAACGCGGACGTGGGATCGTCGTCGTACCCGGCTAGCGCCACGTCGTCCGGCATCTTGAGGTCCTGGTCATCCAGGTACGATTTTGCGCCCAGCGTCATGAGGTCGTGCGCGCAGATCAGCGCGGTGGGGGGATGTTTGGCCGTCATCACCTGATGCGTCGCCGCCGACGCCGCGCCGAGGATGTTCGGCGTATACGCGATCCAGGCTTCCTGGATCGGCAGCCCGGCGCGCTGCATCGCCGTGCGGTAGCCCGCCTCGCGCGCATCGCTGAACGGCAGGCCCGGATGCCGCGTCAGCAGCCCGATCCGCTCGTGCCCCTGTTCCAGCAGGTGATCGACCACCAGCTCGATCCCACGTTTGCCGTCCACGTCCACGTAAGCAAAATCCGCGTCCGGCACGTACATGCCGCCGAACGCCGCAAACGGCGCTTTGATGGCCGACAGGCGCGCAATGCGCGGATCGTCGTAGGCCACGTCCGAGATGATGAACCCGTCCACGCGGCTCGTGGCGATCAGCGTTTCGTACACGCGGTCCGCGCCGGACTGCGGCTGGATGAACGTCAGCAGGTGATAGTGCTGCGCTTCGGCGGCGGCAGTCACAAGGTAAATGAAGCGGTCGAGCACGTAGTTCATGCGGCTGGGATCGTCCGCGACGTGCCACGAATAGCCCACCACGCCCGCGCGGTTGGTGCGCAGGTTGCGCGCGGTGATGTTCAGGTTGTAGCCCAGCGCGGCAGCGGCATCGAGCACCTTCTGGCGCGTTTCGGGCTTGATCAGGTCGCTGTCGTTCAGCGCATACGACACCGTGCCCTTGGCAACCCCGGCCAGATCCGCGATATCGATCTGCGTGATCCGCAGCGAATAGTTCAGCGATTCGGCAGCTTTCGCCACGCGCCGGGAGGTTTCCGCATCGATATCCGCGCTTCCGTTCAACACCTGGAACGCCACGTCCATCGGCACATACGCGAGTTCGGCCACATCTTTTAGCTTCGCCACGATCACCCCCCGGTGCTGTGTTCCAGCACCAGTGTACACAGCGGAATCAAATACCAGCAATTAGCCGTTAGCGGCTGTTAGGCACCCCGCGCCCGCCCGCCAACGACCCGCAACTGCGCGTCACCCTCCCGCTTGACAAACGTTGAAAGCCATTATAACATGATTTTTGAGACGTCTCAATAATTTTCACACCGGTTCTTGATAGCCACCTATCGAGGACGCACCACCCCCTAGCAGGGATGCAGGATTACTCAAATACAGGAGAAAAGATGAAGCAGAAATTGTTCCTTATCTTGGCAGTGGTCATCCTCGTGGGCAGCTTCCCGCTCGCGTCGGCCTATGGGCAAGACGGCTCCGATATTCCCCAGGTCGTCAACCTGCCCGACCAGATCGCAGAAGGCCGTGACGTCACCATCACCGTCAGCAACAAGCCCCCGGCGGACCTTGCCGAACAGCTCACGCTCTGGGAAGAACAAGTCGCCCGCTTCGAGGCCATGTACCCCAACGTGCACATCGAAGGCCTTGAGCTGGACTACGATCCGACTGCCTTCATCGCCATGATCGCGGGCAACCAGCTGCCCACCCTGTTCCAGACCTATTTCACCGAGCCGGAAAAGTTCATCAGCCAGGGCGCAGTCGCAGACCTGACCTCGTTCTTCGAGGAATCGGGCATCGCGGAAGCCTACAACCCCAACGTGCTCGCCATCGCCACCTATGACGGCAAGCTCTACGGCATCCCCACCTTCGCCTATTCGCTCGGCATCGGCTACAACATCGGCATGCTGGAAGCCGCTGGCTACGACGCGCCGCCCGCCACCTGGGACGAGCTGGCCGAGATGGCCGTCGCACTGACCGACAAAGACAACAACGTCGCCGGATTCGCCTTCATTAACGACGGCACGGGCGCTTCCGGTTGGCATTACACCAACATCGCCTACGGCTTCGGCGCGATGCCCGACGACATTATCAAGCCCAACGGCGACGGCACCTACACCGCGACCTTCGGCGAAGGCGCGACCGTTGACGCGCTCCAGTACGTGCACGACCTGCGCTGGACCTACGACGTGCTGCCCGGCGCGTCGCTCGACTGGACGAACATCACCGACGCGCTGGTCTCCGACCGCGCCGCGATGGTCATCTATGCGGGTGACCAGTTCAGCTTCATGAAGTCCAACTTCCCCGATGCGGACCTGAACAAGTACGGCTACGCCCCGGTTCCGGCAGGCCCCAATGGCCGCGTTGCCCTGACCGGTGGTAACCTATGGATGATCAACGGATCCGCCTCTGCCGACGAGCAGGAAGCCGCGTTCTACTTCCTGACCTGGCGCGAACTCGACCCGGCGGAATTCGAGCAGACGACGATCACCCGGTACGAAACCGGCCAGTTCGTCGGCCAGCCCGTCCTGCCGCTCTACGTGGGCGACTACCAGACCAAGCGTGAAGAATTTGAAGCGCAGTACACCGTGCTGCCCGTCGAAAATTACCAGCTCTTCAACGACGCCGTGAAGGCTGGCGAGGTCACCCTCCAGGCCGAGCCGCCCGCCGCGGCCCAGGACTACTACTCGGAACTGGGTGTCCTGGTCAGCGAGATCCTGAGCAGCGAGGGCGCCGATCCGGCCACCCGGCTGGCTGAGGTCGCCGAAGAATTCCAGCTCTTCGTGCTGGACTAAGCACCGTCACGAAATAATGAGTCGGGTGGGCCAGTCCCACCCGACCCTTTTACGAGGCTGTTCTGCACCTTTGGGATGAGAAACCGGATTTCTCGCCCGCTCGTACCCCCGCGATCCGTCAGGGTGGGGCTTGCGCCGCCCGGCTCTCCGCGCCGCCGCGCGGTTGAGGAAGTAGCCGGGAGATGAGGCCATCAGTGCACAGCACGCTCTAAACTATGGAGCAGGCTCATGAAAGTGACTTATCGTTTGAACACGCTGCCGTCTATAGAAGGTTTGACCGCCCGCATTCCGTCACACATTTCCAAGCAAGTTGCCGCCTATCTGTTCCTGCTGCCCGCCCTGCTGATCTTCACGCTGGTCGCGTGGTATCCCATCGTGCGCGCCTTCGAGATGAGCTTTCAGGACGTGAATCTGGTGGGCGATTCGCAGTGGATCGGCCTGGACAACTTCCGCCTGATGCAGCGCGACCCCGCTCTGGACGCCGTGTGGACCAACACGTTCGAGTTCGCGTCGTGGAGCATCCTACTCGGTTATGCGCTGCCGGTGCTGCTCGCCATCCTCATCCGCGAGATGCGCGTCGCGCAGGGCTTTTTCCGCGTGGTCTATTTTCTGCCCACGGTCGTCCCCATTTCGATTGCGATCATCGTCTGGCGTTTGATCTACGACCCGGACGCGGGCTTCCTGAACGGCATATTGGGCCTCGCCGGCATCAGCGCGCAGCACTGGCTGCAAGATCCGGCGCTCGCCAAGCCCTCGATCGTGCTGGTCATGACCTGGGGCGCGTTCGGGACCACCACGCTCATTTACCTGTCCAGCCTGCAGGAAATTCCCGTCGAGCTGTACGAAGCGGCGGAACTCGACGGCGCGTCGCCGCTGCGGCGCATCCGCCACGTCACGCTGCCGCACCTGTTCCCGATGATGTCGCTGCTGTTCGTCTTCCAGGTGCTGTCGGTGGCGCAGGTCTTCACCGAGCCGTTCCTGCTGACCAACGGCGGGCCGGGCCGCGAAACGCTGACGCCCGTGCTGCACATTTATAACCGGGCCTTTATGCGCATGGACATCGGCTACGCCTCGGCGTGGAGCGTCATGCTCGTGCTGGTCCTGATGGTCTTTGCAGGCATATACCAGGGTCTGAACTGGTATCTCAACCGGCCCAGAACCCGATAATTCTTAGCGTGTGCGGAAAGCGGTTCTGCCGCCCGCCTATGTCCTTCCTCCCCAGGGAGAAGGGGCCGGGAGATGAACGTTTCCGCACCCATTTTTACCAGGAGCAAGGCTCATGACGCGCGGCTTTTTATCGGATGTGGAACTGCGCACCACGACGGGACGCATCTACTATTACACGATGATGGCGATCCTGATCGTGCTGGCCGTGATCGTGATGTTCCCGTTTTTGTATGCATTTACGTCCGGCCTCAAGCACAGCACCGAGATCTTTAACTCCGGCCTGCGGCTGTTCCCCACGGACCCGCAGTGGTCGAACTACCAGGAAGCCTGGAACCGCTTCGAGATGATCAAGCTGTTCCGCAACTCGATGATCATCGTCTCGGTGGCCGTGCTGTTACAGATGATCGTCTCGTCGCTGGCAGCCTTCGCCCTGTCGCAGCTCAAACCGCGCGGCGGGCGGCTGATCATGCTCGGCTTCGGCCTCACGCTGATGATCCCCAGTATCGCCTATCTGGTGCCGCTGTTCGTCACCCTGAGCGACGTCCCGATCGTACACGTCACCCTGCTCGACTCCTACTGGGGCCTGTGGCTGCCCTATTCGGCCAGCGCCTTCGCCATTTTCGTGCTCAAGAACTTCTTCGACCGCATCCCGCCCGATATTCTCGACAGCGCCCGCATCGACGGCGCGTCCTCGTTCCAGATCCTGCTGCACATCGTGCTGCCGCTTTCGCGTGCCATCATCCTGATCCTGAGCATTCTGGCCTTCATGACGCTGTGGAAAGACTACCTGCTGCCGATGCTGATCATCAGCAATCCCCAGCACCAGCCCATTACCGTCCGGCTGGAATACCTGACCGGGGAGCATGGCGTCAACCTGCAGATGGCCGCCGCGTTCATCGCGCTGATGCCGCCGCTGCTGATCGCCATTTTGCTTCAGCGGTACATGGTCGCGGGGCTGATGCTGGGCAGCGTCAAGGGATAAAATTACCGGCCTGCGTCCTATCTGCGCAGACTGGTCAATAGCCGTCCCAGGTCCTAACATCGGATCACTCCTATCGCACAGCATTCTGCTGGAGACTTATGCATGTCTATCGTCGAACAATATGCCATCATTCCTGAACACTTCAAGCTCACTTTCAAGCCGAACGCCGCGCCGGACGCCATCGTCCGCGCCGGAAATGCCCGCTTTACGGTGCTCACCGACCGCCTGATCCGGCTCGAATACGATCCGCAGGCGCGCTTCGAGGATCGCCCCAGCCAGGCTTTCTGGTTCCGCGAGCAGCCCGTGCCGCCCTTCGCCACCCGCGAGGCGGACGGCACGCTCGAAATCGAGACGGACGCGCTGCTGCTGCGCTATCGCTCCCGCGACGATCACGGTTTTAGCCCCGACGCGCTCTCGATCACGCTCAAGGCGAGCGGCGTCGAGTGGCGGCCCGGGGACGCGCCGGACGGCAACCTGCTGGGCACGACCCGCACCCTCGACGGCATCAACGGCTATACGCCGCTCGAACTGGGGCTGATGTCGCGCGCGGGCTGGTCCGTGTTGGACGACTCCGCCACACTCGTCTTCAACGACGCGCCCTGGCTGGAACCGCGCGAGGCGGGCACGACGGACTGGTACTTCTTCGGCTACGGCCACGACTATAAGACGTGCCTGCAAGACTACTGCCGCATCAGCGGGCACATGCCCCTGATCCCGCGCTGGATTTTGGGCAACTGGTGGAGCCGCTACTGGCACTACACCCAGGACGAGATGGTGCAGCTCATCAGGGACTTCGAGTCCTATGAGCTACCGTTTTCGGTCTGCATCATGGACATGGACTGGCACCTCACCGAGACGGGCAACGACTGCTCCGGCTGGACCGGCTACACCTGGAACCGCCAGTTGTTCCCCGATCCCGAAGGGCTGATCCGGTTCATGCACGGCAAGGGCCTGCGCACGGCGCTCAACCTGCATCCCGCCGAGGGCATCCACTGCCACGAGGAAGGCTATGCGGAGATGGCGCGGCGCACCGGCATCGACCCGGAAAGCAAGCAGCCGGTCCCCTTCCGCATCGATTCGCCCGAGTTCGTTTCGGCCTATTTCGAGGTGCTGCACCACCCCTACGAAGACATGGGCGTGGACTTCTGGTGGCTCGACTGGCAGCAGGGCCTAACCTGCGCCCTGCCCGGCCTCGATCCGCTCTGGCTGATCAACCACCTGCACTTTTACGACCTGGGTCGCAGCGGCACGCACCGCCCGTTCATCTTCTCGCGCTGGGGCCGCGAAGGCCAGCAGCGCTACCCGATCGGCTTCTCCGGCGACAGCTACCGCACCTGGGACACGCTGCGCTTCGAGGCGTACATGACCTCGACCGCCAGCAACATCGCGTATGGCTGGTGGAGCCACGACATTGGCGGGCACACCAGCGGCGTAGAAGATCCTGAGCTGTACGCGCGCTGGATCCAGTTCGGCGTGTTCAGCCCCATCAACCGCGTCCACATCACCAAGGGCGAGTACTACGACATGCGTCCGTGGGTGTTCGAGGATGCCGAAGTGCTCGACGTGGTGCGCGACGCGCTCCAGCTTCGCCACGCGCTGATCCCGTACCTGTACACGATGGCCCACCGCGCCCACCGCGACAGCCTGCCGCTCGTGCAGCCCATGTACTACGACTATCCCGAGGCGGACGAGGCTTACCACTGCCCGCACCAATACCTGTTCGGCACGGAGCTGATCGCCGCGCCGTTTGTCGATCCCGCCGATCCCGATACGGGCCTCAGCCGTCAGGTCGTGTGGCTGCCCGACGGCGAGTGGAGCAACTTCTTCACGGGCGAGTACGTCGGCGGGGATCGCTGGCAGGCCGTATACGGCACGCTGGCCGATATGCCCGTGTTCGCCCGCGCCGGGGCCATCGTCCCGATGGGGCCGCACGCCGCGTGGGACAACATCGCCAATCCCGAGACGCTGCACCTGCACGTTTTCGCTGGGGCGAACAACACCTTCACGCTCTACGAGGACGACGGCGAAACCAACGCCTACCGCGCCGGGCACGTCTGCCAGACGCATATCGCCCAGGAGTGGCGGGGCAACCGCCTCACGCTCACCATCGACGCGCCGGAAGGCGACACAAGCCTGATCCCGGCGCAGCGCGCGGTCGTGCTGCACCTGCGCGGCGTGCGCGACGCGGCGGATCTGGTCGTCGAGATCGACGGGCGGGCCGTGGACGTGACGCGCGTCTACGATCCCGCAACGGAAACGCTGCGCATCGAGGGCCTCACGCTCGGCACGGCGTCCGCGCTGCGGCTCGTGCTGGACGGCGGCAGCCACTCGCTGCTGGCGCGCCGCAACCGCACCCGCGAGACGGTGCTGCGCCTGCTGCGCTTCTTCCGCCTGAATACCGGCATCCGCAACCGCATCGCCAGCGAGATCGACGCGATCGTGGCGGACCCGGAGCAGCTCGCGCCCTACGTGATCACCATGCAAACCGCCCACGCCCGCGCCCTGTTCGAGACGTTATGTGACGCGGGCGTCTACGCCGTCACGGACACGCACGATCCCACGATGGTCGTGGTGTGGAATAACCGCGACGATGCGCGCATCACGTACCGCTACGCCGACGCCTACCTGCACTTCGGCATGCTGCGCGCCTCGAACCATTCGCACGGCGTCGCCCCGCGCTACGCCGCGTTCACGCCGCCGGGCCGGTCGTGGCGGCACGGCGCGTATGGCGAGCACGTCCACCCGACCCAGTGGCAGGCGCAGATCGATTACCTGAACCTGTTCAGCGTCGCGGAAGAGCACCGCGAGCAAACGCCGTAAGCCGCCCATCGCACGCGGCGGCTGATCCGTAGGGGCGTATTGGGATACGCCCCATGCGCGCCAAGTCAACGGACAGATTTGTGTCCGATCTCTGCGGTGAACGGACATACGGAGCGAGTGGTCGGGCCGGATCGCGTAGGGGTAGGGCTTGCCCTACCCGGCTTTGCTCACACGGGCGGGGCAAGCCCCGCCCCTACGAAAAGCAGAGTCGCACAGCACGCCGCTGGACTGCTTAACCGGTGTAAATGGGGCGTACGCAATACGCCCCTACAAAATTCTTCCCGCCCCAGGCTGATCGGAAAGAGGCCAGGGCGAGGTCGCGGGCGCTTTTCGTGTCTTTGCCGTTAACGAATAACCGGCGACGAACAACTTACAACTTTCAATGTTCAACGAAAGGATCTGCCGTACCATGACCTCCGAATGGATGCTCTCCCGGCGCACGCTGATCCGGTCGGCGGGGCTGTTGGCGGGCGGCCTGCTGTCTGGGGCCATCTCGTTCGACCCGGCCCGCGCCCAGTCCGGCGAGGCGGAAGGCAGCGCGCGTCCCCTGCTGATGGCGCACTACATGCCCTGGTACATGTCGCGCGCCAAACGCGGCAACTGGGGCTGGCACTGGACGATGGATCACTTCAACCCGTCCGAGACGGATGAAAACGGACGGCCACAGATCGCGTCGCACTTCATGCCGCTGACCGGCCCCTACGACTCCGGCGATCCGATCGTGCTCGAATACCAGACGCTGCTCATGAAGGCCAGCGGCATCGACGGCGTGATCGTTGACTGGTACGGGATCGAGGACTTCCGCGACTACGGCGACCTCAATAAAAACACGGGGGCGCTGTTCGACGCCGTGAAAAACGCCGGGCTGAAGTTCGCCGTGTGCTACGAGGATCGCACCGTCAAATACATGGTCGAGGCGGGGCATTTCACGGATGAGGAAGCGCTCGCGCACGGGCAGGACGTGATGCGCTACCTGCAAGAGCAGTGGTTTACCGATGATAGTTATCTCAAGTACAACGGGCAGCCGGTGCTGCTGACCTTCGGCCCGCAGTACTTCAAAAGCTCAACGGCGTGGGAGACCCTGCGCGCGACCATCGATCCAGCGCCAGGGCTGGTCACGCTCGACGGTCACCGCGTCATGGACGAGCTGGCGAGCTATCCCTGGCCGCCGATGGCGGGCGGCGTGACGCTCAACCGCGCCGCGATCGAAGCCTACCTGACGCAGTTCTACCGCAAAGCCGCCCGCAGCGAGTATATGGTCGGCGGCGCGTTCCCCGGCTTCTATGACATCTATGCTGAGGCGGGCGTGCAGGCCAGCTACGGCTACCTGGACGCGGAAGACGGCGAAACGTTCCGCTATACGCTGCAACTGGCGCTGGACCAAAACCCGGACGTGATCCAGCTCATCACCTGGAACGATTACGGCGAGGGGACCAACATCGAACCGGCGGAGGAATACGGGTACCGCTACCTGGAGACGGTGCAGGACGTGCGCCGTGCGCTGCCCGGCGGCGAGGACTTCCCGTACAGCGCCGACGATCTGCGCCTGCCGTTCGAGATCTACACGCTGCGCAAGGACAACTATGGCGACGAGGCCGTCAACGCCGATCTGGACGCCGCCGCGTCCGCAATCCTCGCCGGCGACGCGCCCACCGCTGCCGAGATTCTAGGTGGGTTGGAGGCATAAAAGCACCTCACCCCCGGCTCCTCTCCAATCAAGTTGGAGAGGGGAGCAAGCAAATCGAGCAATTAATTGTGTAGGGGCGGGTCTGTGACCCGCCCTGTTTTTGCTCCTGGCTGACGTCTAACCGCTGATCGCTATTTTCACCAGCGCCGATCCGTCCTCCGGTAGATCGTCAAAGCGCAGCCCGGCGTCCATCAGATCCCGCCCGCACATCTCCACGCCGCGCTCGCCCTCCACCGTCTCGACCGTGTACATACAGTCGGTCCGCAGCCTCGCCAGCCGGATCGCTCGCGACGCCTCCGCCCCTGCCAGCCGGAACACGAACAGCAGGTGCGCCGCGCCGTCCGGCAGGCGGTACTGAAACGCGCACCAGCGATCGCTGCTGCCATCGCGCTGAGGCTGATCCGTCAGCCGGAACACGTCCGCCTCGCGCACGAAGCGCCGCACCTGTTCGCGGTACACGCGGATGTGCCCTGCCAGCCGCGCCCGCACCCAGTCCGGCAGATCGGGCAGCTTCTGCGAGATCCCCATCGCGCCCAGCATGGCGATGCGCGTATAGGTGTCGAGCTGGTGCGGCGTCAGGGCTGGATCGCGCGGATCGAATGTCTGCTGCGCGGGCCGGTCCGGGTTACACCACTCGCTGAAGCTCCAATGCAGGCATGCGTCCGGCGCGAGCATCGTGCTCGCCCCCCAAAAGATCTGCAAATCGTGCGTGGGCCAGTCGGGATCGCTCAAAAACGTCAAATGCGTGTGGCGCAGCATTTCCAGGTCGATGCGCAGCCCGCCCGACGAGCAGTTTTCCAGCACCACCTCGGGGAAGCGCGCCCGCAGACGGTCCAGCACGCGGTAGTAGGCGTGATAGTGCGCCAGCAGACCGTCGCCCGCGCCGTGCCCGTGATCGATCCGGCTGCAGCCTGCGCCGGGATCGACGTTGAAGTCCAGCTTCACCCAGTCGCACGCCGTCTCCTCGATCAGCCGCGCCAGCATCGCATACGCCCAGTCTTCAGCCGCCGGATTCCCCAAACAGACATACCCCAGCGATTCGCCATCACGCAGCGCGGGGAAATCGGGATGATCCACTGCCAGCGCGGCCTGCTCGCCCAGCCCTTCGATCTCGCACCACAACCCGAACTTCAGCCCCTTCGCGCGCGTATAATCCGCCACCGCCGCCAGCCCGCTCGGAAAACGCGCCCGGTTCACCCTGTCCCAGTCGCCGCGCAGCGCATACCACGGGCTGCCCGCCTCGCTGGGGCCGAACCAGCCCGCGTCCAGCACCGCGATCTCGCAGCCCATCGCCGCCGCCGCATCGACGTTGGCGCGGAACACGTTCTCGTCGATGTCCCTGTCTTCGTAGCTCCACCAGTGGTTCCACTCGACCGGCAGTTGCGCGGAGAGCGCGTTACGCGGATACCACCACTGGCGGCCCACCCGCGCGAACTGCTGCGACGCGGCATTGAGATCCGCCCCCAGCGCCACGACGACGCGCGGCGTGTCGAGCGAGTCGCCGGGCATCAGGTCGCGCGCGAAGGCCCAATCGTGGAGCCCGCCGCTGAGCAAAACGCCGCCGTCCCCCGGCTCGAAGCGCATCACCCAATTGCCGGACCACGCCACCGCGCCGGAAAACACCGCGCCGTCCGCCCCGATCAGCGCGAACCACGGATGCTGCCCTTTCGATGCGCGCCCGTACCGCGTTTCGAGCGCCACCGCCTCGCGCAGCGGCACGCGCCGCAGATCGAACTCGCGGCCCCAGTCGCTGTCGTAATGCAGCAGCGTATAGTCGTCCGGCGGCAGGCTCCACGCCAGCGAATCGACCCGCGTGACGTGCAGCGGCTCGCCGCCCACGTTGCGCACCGTCTGCCACGTCTCGACCAGCGCCGCGCCTTCGTAGCCGCGCAGATGGTGATCGACCTGCACGCGCCCATCCCCGAACCGCGCGACGATCTGCGTAATGCCCGTCTCCGCGTCCGCCTCGCCCACGCCTACCAGCGGCAGCGACGACGCATCGTACCGCTGCCTGTCGATCTCCACGCCGAACAGCCCCGGCGGCGCATCGCCCAGCCACGACCGCCCCGGCGCGCCAAACCCCTCCACGCGCAGACGGTCCCCTTCGGCAGACAAATCGAGACTCATCCCCGGCGTCAGCAGCGAGATCAGGCGTGGATCTTCCATAGCACGATGCTCCTTGAGCAGACCGAAGACGGCGCAGCAGATGATCACAATGGGATACGTTGTAATGGGGATCTATTGTCAAGCAGCGGCTCATTCCGCGCGAGCAGATCGATCCAGGACTCAAGCCCGGCTAATGGCTGATCGCTAACCGCTGCTTTCCTTCATCGCCCGGATCGCCTGAACCACCGCGCGGTTGGCGAGATACGCGCACAGGCTGCCGGAGATGATGATCCACGCGGGCGGCAGGATCAGCACGCTCGGCACGGCGACCGCCAGCACCAGCAGCACCGCCCACAGCACCGGTCCCGGCTGGCGCAGCAGCATCACGGCGCTGTTGCGCAGTGCGGTCACGAAGCGTCGATCCGACTGTTCGAGCAGCAGCGGGAACGTGAACAGGGTCAGCTCGCCCCACAGCGCCAGCAGGATCACGAACGCGGTCTGCACCGCGCCCGCCCAGTCCGCATCGACCCACCCGTAAAACCACACGTTCACGCCCAGCACGCCAAAGGCGGCGGCATTGATCGCCGCCCAGCGCCAGCTCAGCCAGAACTGCTCGCGGAAGCCCTCCCAGAAGACGCGCCACCCGGCACTGCTGCCGTGCGCTAATCGGTTCGTGGCGTGGAACAGCGCGCCCAGCGCGGGCACCGCCGTGATCACCGGCAGCGAGGTCACCACCCACAGCAAGTTGACCACGATCAGGTCGCCCGCCTGATAGTACGCCTCCCACAGACGATCCGCGTTGTCCTCACGCACGCGCAGTCGCGGCACGAGAATCTCCTTACGCGCCCTTGAGCACGGGACGCGCGAGCGCCGCCATGCCCAGGTACAGCAGCGCGCCAACCATCAGCGCCAGCCCGAAGCCCCACGTCATCGACAGCACCACGGCCAGCACCGATCCCAGTACGGAAAATGCACCGTTCACGGCCCACAGCAGCGCCACACGCTGCCGGATCTGCCCCGCGCGGCGCATCAGGCTGGGGAACGGGATGCCCATCGGCACGCCGACCAGTGCCGTCAGCAGCACGACCGCCAGCACGCGCACAATCAGCGGCTGAGGCAGCAGCGCGTCCGCCACGGACGACACCGCGACACGGTACAGCAGCGCCACGCCCGCGATCCACAGCCCGGCGACCGTCACGCGGGCCGGAAGCTGCAACGCAGTCCAGCGCTGGCTGAGCAGACTGCCCGCCCCGCCGGACAGCAGCAGCGTGAACAGCACCGCCGCCAGCGCCACCACCGGATAGCCGAGCAGCAGTTGGAAGTGTTGGATCAGCGGCACTTCAACCAGCATGAAGCCCACCCCGATCAGCGCCGCGTAGAGCATCATGCCGCCCCACGCCCACACGCTGTCCCGGCTGTTTTCGGGCGCGCCCATCAACAGCGCGAACATCGCCAGCCCGCCCGCCAGGAACAGCGCCGTCACCAGCGCGGACTGCACCGGGCCCGGCAGGCCCTGGTCGAGATGGAAGAAATACGGGCTGTCGTCGCCGGTCGGCTCCAGGTTATAGGCCGCGTCCTCGTCGATGAACGCGTCCAGGCTCGTGCCACTGCGCAGCGGCTCGAAACCGAGTTCCTGCACGCCCGGCAGGAACAACGCCTGCAGGCCCATCGACCGCGCGCTGGCGCTCACCGCGTCGAGCGCGTCCGGCGTCAGCGCCTCTTTGCCGACCACCAGCGCCGTGGTGCGCAGCGTCGCGTCCTCGGCGGGCAGCATCCACATCACCATGTGATCGAGCGCTTCCGCCGGGGGCGTGCCCATCTCGTCCAGCGCGCGGATCGCCGTCAGCGCGGCGCGGCTGGCTTCCAGCGCGTTGTGCGAGATGATGGCGATGTGCCCGCCTGGGGCGAGCCGTTCCAGATACGTCTCGAACGCCTGCCACGTGAAGATGTAGTTCTCCACCAGCACCTGGCTGCCCGGCTCCGCCGCCTGCGTATAGACCAGATTCAGGTAGATCAGGTCGTACGTGTTCTCGTCGCGCTCGGCGAAGGTGCGCGCGTCGCCCTCGACCAGCCGCACCTGGGGCAGATCGAGGATGCCGCCGTTGTAAGCCGCGTCGTCGCGCGTGACCTGCACCACGGCGGGATTCACCTCCACGGCGGTCACGTCCTGCGCCCCGGCCATCAGCGCCAGCACGACGTCCTTACCGCCGCCCGCGCCGATCACCAGCGTGCGATCCGCGTTCAGCGCGAACGGCACATCATCGACCGTGCCCCGCCACGACGCGGCGCTCTCCGGCGTGCCGTCGTAACGCAGCATGTAGCTGCCCGCGCCGCCGTCGGAAAAGATGTATTTCGCT
>NZ_DAISHJ010000088.1:21390-21600 GCF_036822615.1 Aggregatilinea sp.
GGGATCGTTCGTCTCGACCACGTCCACGCGCGCGAAGGGACTCCACGCCGTGCGCGTGATGCGCGCGTCCTGCGCCGAATCGTCCAGAATCAGCAGCATGGTCTTGTCGCGTGGGGCATCCTTGAGGCGAGCCGGGTCGAACTCGATCACCCCCGCCGCGAGGTTGGCGACAAACAGCGCCGCGCCGATCACCACGACCGCGCCCGCGCC
>NZ_DAISHJ010000089.1:0-21334 GCF_036822615.1 Aggregatilinea sp.
TCAGATCCTACAAGCAGCTCCTTTTTTTGTCAGTCCATAAACCTGTACATCGGGTGAGCTCATACCCTGCGCGAGCAAATCCTACACTTTCGTGATATGCTCAGCCCGTTCTCGCTCACACTAGTCGCTGACTGCACAGACCATGTTCTTCGAGTCGCTGGAGATTCTGCGCACCCAGCCCGGCGAGTAGCCCAGCCGCGCCGCAATCTCATCGTAGCTGAGTCCTTCGCGCGGAGTTCTTGCTGCTTGCACAAGTCATCTCGGTGGCCGGAACCTTGCTGCCCACATACGTGGAACACTCGCGCAATTTCCCCGGTAACGCCTTGTAGGAGATCATCCGCAAATGGCGGAACAGTACGCGCACGTGATTGTTCGTCCAACTATGGTTATCCTGGATTTCGCGCGGATTGTAGCCCGCCATCACATCGACCATCACCAGTCGCATATCAGCGCAATACCGCGCCGGCAGCATTGTGGACCTGCGCCGGATCGCCTATTTTAGTTCAATGCGATCATCGGCCAACAGAATCTTGCGGGAATATCATGCTGTTCGGCGGCGCAGCAACCACTGGCGCCATCGGCCTCATTATTGCTATCCTGGCATTGCGTAGTGTTGCGTGGCGGAGTTCTCGCAGCCAACTGTGCCGAATCGAGTAACGTCATTGCTCGACCTGGGCGCAAATATCCCGGGTGTGTTGACTGGACTGATCGCTCACCGGGCATTTGCTGGGTTTGGGCGATAGATTTCCCCGTTCGTCTCCACTGTCTCCACAAACTCCACATACATTTTTTAGCACTCGAAAGACGGGTTTGACACCCCACGCGTTTTTTTAGAATTTTACTGGCTGTGCTTGTTTTCTGTGGAGACATGTGGAGTCAGTGGAGACAAAAACCGCGCTTTGAGAGTTTGTCTCCACAATCTCCACTGTCTCCACACCATAATCAAGCATTGCGTGCGTCATTTGGTGCGCTGTCTCCACAATCTCCACTGTCTCCGCTCAGAATTTCTGACCTAAGACGCCAAACACGCACTCTATCACCCCGAATCCGGATCTGAATGGCAAGATGTCGATCGCCTGACAAGGTCACGAGACTACCATCTTCACGGAGTTGGCTGCCAATCGCGGCCACGGTGAACCGCAGAGGCTGCACACGATTGACTTCGCGATAGGCGACCTCCGGCAGCAGGTAGATAAAGTGCGCGTCTCGGTAGCCGATTAGCGTGGTGCCCGGTCGCGGTTCCTCCGGATTGCGCGTATCCTTCGCCAGCATCACATCTCCGCTCGCCAGCAGTTGGCTCAGGTTGTTGAGAAACACCTCGCTCGCGCGTTCCTGGCGCACGGTCTGTGCCGTCTCTACGATCACATCCTGCCAACTGGGCAGCACGTCGTCCGCATCCTGCGCCATCAGGAACTCGCGCAGCAGCCGGTAGATCGTTACCAGCACCGCCCAGTTCTGGATCACGCGCCCCGTGTTGGCCATCGATAGGCCCGATGCCTTGAGCTTATCGCGGTAGCCTTGCACACTGATCGCGAATTCGTTCGCCAGTTGGTTGGCGAGATCACCTTGCTCGACCTGCTGCGCGATCCACGCCGCGAACTTGACCGTGAAACCGGGCAGAGCGTGGCGCATCAGGTCCGCTTGTTCGAGCGCGTTTCCACCCGGATCGCGGTGCTCCCACGGCGGTACATCCAGCACCAGCATACGTGAGAGCACAGAAGCTTCACCTTCGAGCATCGTTTCGCCGGTGCTGAGCAGTGTTCCTCGGCACGGACGATCCTGGCGCAGCCGGGCTTCGCGCGTCAGACGTCCGCGCCCCATGCCGCGCGAGTAGCTCTGCAAAAAGCGGGTGAAGGTGCGTTCATCGGCGTAAATGCTCTTGTAGTCGTCCACCCAATACAGTGCATTCGCCAGCGGATAGCCCATCGCTTCCACCGTGTTGATCGTATCGCCCCACTGCGCGGGCGGCGTATCGCGCGAAAACGCCCCGTAGAAGCTGCTCATCAGCGCGGCCAGTTCCGATTTGCCGCTGCCATAGGTTCCCGCCAGGTGAATGGCTGGTCGCGGCGCCGCTGCCGGGAAAAAGCGCTGGAGCAGCGGCAGCAGCGCGAACGCGATGCACGCCGGAGCAAGGGTTTTGGGAAAGACCGGGATGATCGCCGCAAACGCAAGCAGACTGTCTTCCCAACTCGCCTGTTGCAGACTGTAATCGCGCAGCCGGGCATCCAGCTCGATTTCCGGCGGATCGACCAGCGCGCCCTCCGCATTGATGCACACGCCCGGCGCGACATACGTCCAACGCCCGTCGATCTGCGTCCAGCCCATGAAGCGGTAGCACGTGCGGCACGGATATTCACCCGATAGGCTCAGGATCGCCGGAGCGAGGTGCTTGCCCATCCCGGCGCGCACCGTGAATGCTTCCCCTGCCTGTCCCGCGATGAACCGTCGCAGTGCCGCATCATCTCCAAACATCTCACTGGGTACATTGAGCGTGAGCGTCTGGTGATCGTTGCGTAGCTCCAGCGCAGTGACGTGCTCGACCTGGCCGTCGTCGTTGACCTGCGAAATGCGCTCCTTGACGCGCCCCACCCACGCCGCGACAGTTTTCTCGACCGGCCCATGATAGGTATCACGCCGGTAGACCATGCGCTCCTCGTCCGCGTAATATTCCTCGCTCTCGTCGTAGTCCTGCACCCGCTCGCGTTCCAGGGCTTTGCGTGCCTGCCGGTACTGGCGATCCAGATCCGTGAGGCGCACGCCATTGCCACACACCCCTTTCAGCTTCTGCCGCTGCACCGCCCATTCGACCGCCTCAAGATGCGCACAGGCCTGCACCGCCGCTGCGATCTGCTCCGGCTTGGGTTGATTCGGCTGATCCTGCGCACCAAATGTGCTGACCAGCCGATCCACCATCTGCCGCGCGTCAGAGGTCGGTTCCACGATCGGATCGCGTGCCGCTTGCTGGTAGGCGCTGGTGATCGTGGCGCGGGCTTCGCGCTCGCGTGTGGCGGGCTGTTCGTTCCCGGCTCCATCCGCCACGTGGCGCAGGACGAGCTGCGCTTCCGCTTCATTCTGCGTGTATCCCGCGTCCCTAAATTGGCACGCCGCATCGAACAGCGTCCGGTTGCGGTTACCGTTCGATGCGCCACTCGCCAGATAGTCCAGCGTGACCTGTGGCAGTGGGGCGTGTCCATTTCCCAATAGCACCAGGCCAGACTTGCCGTTCGCCCCACCCTGCTTGACCGCCAGCCACTCAAATGCGGCACATGGATAACGCTGATCCGGATGGAACTCGGTGAGCACCGCCACCACACCCCCGCGTTCGGGCTTAGTATTGACCGAACCCGGCAGGCGCATCAGCGACGCTACTGACTTGGCATACTCCGCATCGCCGCCGACTGCTGCGAATAGCCCATGCAGCGTGTTGGTGATCTGCTCCCGTGCCGCGTCATCGCGCAGCACGAATGGTTCTTCCAACAGCCAGTACGCATGCCAACCGCCACCCGAATCTATGATGATCGACGGTTTTGGATCGAACGTATGCAGCGTTTCGAGCGCGCTGGATCGCTTGGCCGGATCGTCGTCACAGTCGATATCCACCCACAGCGCAGGCACGAGCGCAGCAGCTTCAGCGCTGCCTTTCTTCTCGCTGCGCAAACATGGCGCGAAAAATACCCCGTAACCGGACGTGTTCAGTGTGTCAGCCTGGCGCAGCGTGGCCGCGAGTCGCTGCTGGTTGCCGATAGGTGCCCACAGTACGCGCGTCTGCTCCGTTTCGGGATGGATGCAGCGCAGTTCTAGCAGCAAACCCGGGTTGGCACCGGAATACAGCGCCGCAAAAAAATCGTCCCGCGAAAGCGCGGGTGACTGCGGTTCTGGCTTGATGGCAGAGGCGTTATCTGACATACTGCTGATATCCTTTGGATGGCACAGGGGACCAGGGCGAAAAGTTTGGCGACGGACCGCCCCGGCCCTCTGTGTGCGTTTATAGGTCTAGTGCTGGGCCTGAGATACTGATTTCAGGTTCGATTTCCGGCTCAATTTCGGGATGCAGCGCATCATATTGCTGCTCCCAATCCCGCCCGATATGGAACTCCATTAGCATGGCCATATTCTGCTGAGTGAGCGCGTGCAGCAGTTCGATATGGTTGACCTGTTTGTTCTTGCTGAAATATAAGGGCACGCGCCGCCCCTCATCCGCGTCGTAATACGTGCCCGGCAGCACGACGTGTGCGTGCGGATTGTGCCGCCCTGGTTCGTCCTCGTCAGTGGTTTCGCGATGATGCACCACATATGACATTTCGACGCCCGTATCAATGCCCCGCGCATCGAAGAAGTCCTGCAGCGTCCATTCCGTCAGGTTGCGCACGAAGCGTTCGCGCTTCTCATGCGGAATCATCTCAATCAGCTCAGGGTTCGGGTTGATCACGAGGCTGAACATCAGCACATGATCGCTCTGATAGGCTTCGCAGTTGCGCGCAATCCGAGCGACGGACTTACCCATGCCACGATCTACCCATCGTTCCTGCCCGGCCACTTGCGGCACGTAGTCGTCGCGGCTGTCCCTGTATGTCAAATACTTGATCAGGTTCTCCATGCGACGCGCCTCGTTCTGCGTCGGCTTCTTGTAACGCACATTGGCGACACACATCTGCTTACGATCCACTTATCAGCTTCCCTGCCTGCGCTGGAAAAATGCGACCAGCCGTTCCAGCAGATCGTTCTGCTGTGTGAGCTGTTGCTCGACCGCATCCAGCCGCCCCTCCAGCTTGCGTGTGATCGCGGCGCGCGTGCCAGGGATATCGTCGGCGCGAGCCATGTACAGATTCACGGCCTCGCGGATCAAGTCGGTCTTGTGCTGCATCTGGCCCTGTCGTGCGCGAACCCGGAGCAATTCCTCAATGCGGCGCATTTGCTCCGGCGTGAACCCGATTGACAGCCGTTCGGTGTAGCCGTCTTGGTTTCTACGTTTGGTCAAATACGGGTCTCCTTTAGCGCTCGTTTCTTCAATGCCCCCGCCGGACGAAAGCGCCCATAGACGCGGGTAAGCGTTTGCCGCCTGACAGCACCCGCCGCGTGCACGTTCTGCACTTCGATGGACAGCGTCCCTATGTCTGGCAGGCTAGCTGTTTCACCCTGCATGAGTTCGTCTTGCATCAACTCGATCAGCACGTCGATCACGTCCTCTACGTCCCGGTTCGTCTGGTGCGGTAGGCGACTTGCGATGTAAGCGATCATCTCGCGGTGTCTCATGTGTCCTCCGTCGTGCGAATTACCGTGCTACACCACTCACAACCGTGAAAACGGCGCGGGGTGCGGTTTTACGGACCGGGACGCCGGGCCGGACGGCGCGCGGGGTGCCCCACACCGCCGCACCGTTGCAGCGCGTCGCGTGCGCTGCAGCAGCCCCTCCGGCGCGTGAGGAGCCAGCGATTTAGCTGGCTTAGGCGCGGACCGGACACTTTACCCGGTCACAAGGACCGCCAGTCCGCGCCGTACCCGGTTGTGCAACACACAACCGGGGGGACTGCGAAGCAGTCCAACAATGCGCACACGCTCACCAGCTCACACGCGCCAGCTTTCGTGCACGACGCTGGCTCTCGGCATCGTTCAAAGTGGGCTCATCGGGTGTTGGCGCTCTGGCGTTGGCTGGTGATTGAACCAATACAGTCTGTGCGAAAAGCTGTTCCAAAAATGCAGGCATGTCGTGCAGTGCATCGCGAATCCATGCAGCATCTTCACGGACCTGGGCCAACTGGCTGGAATCAAATGCGGGCACGCTAACGGTAGCCCCAGAGAGTTGACGCGGGCGATAGTGTCCACCTTCCCGGGCAATGTGTTCGCGGATAATGTCCTTCAACATCGCGTTTCGGCTGCCCAGGGGAATGGAGTGCCACCAGTCGATCAGGTCGCTGTCGTCCACGAACGTCATTTTGATGGTGGCCGTAATCCGTTTGCGTTTGCTCATCCCGCCTCCTGGATTGTCGTACCGGTGTACGACAGGTGTACGACCTAGTACGACACCCGGCTTACGTTCTGGCGACAAAGTGCGCGTAGTTCAAATACCCCCGCGCGTTGGCAAGCTGCGCATCGCGGACCAACACCGTCTGCGGATATGCTTCGATCACTTGCTCATGGACCAATTCCGCGCCACCGCCGGAGAGATAGATCACCTCGACCGTTGCGCCGCGCTTCCACTTCTCGCTGATCAGATTGAGTGTGGCGCTCCGCAGCGGATCGAGCGCATCTTCCACCTCGGTGCTGTAGTCGAGCTCGCGCCCATTTGCCATGAACTTTCCGGTTCGCAGCACGCGCTCGATGATGCTGTAGGGGATCTTTTGGCGGTGATCGCGTTCCAGCAGTGCGGCGATACGTTCCTGTGCCGTGAAAACACCGCTCTCCACACTCCCGCTTTCGGCGTCTTTGAACTCACCATCCTCATCCAGCGCAATATCGACCGTATAGGTCCCGACATCCACTACGCCGGTCCGCATGAAGGTATGGCGCGGGTTGATCTCGCCCTTCAAGGTGAGCAGATTCGCATAAGCTGTGCCGTAGGGCTGCGGCATGACCATCACCTCGATCACATTGGCGATCAGTTCGGCGCAGTCCGTTTGCACAAGATGTTGGCCGAGCAGCGCGGCTTTGAGTTCTCCCGCATCCGGCATGTGATCCACCGGGAGCCCGGTGGCGATGCGCAGATGCACGACCTCGCGATCCCAAACGCCCTGCAGCAGCTTGCCGATGGCGACCTTCGCCAGCCGCAGGCGGAAGGCGTTGCCCATCGTGCGCTCGTTGGCGGTGCGTCCACGCAGCCGGAGTAGTTCACCGGGCGGCACCTGGGAGAGCGCCAGATCGCCGACAAACCATGTGCCCTGGTCATCGGTGATCTGGTCACCGGGGTATTTGGTATGCATCGACTCGTGGCCGAATTTGAGTTCGCGGGCGTGGCCCATCACGGACGGGAAGACGACTGCCTGATCATCAGTCAGCGCCTTGACCACGCCATAGCCTATATCCATGCCGACGGTGACGATGCTGCCAGAATTGGTATTCGATTTTGAAGCCTTAGCCTTGCTCATCGTTGGTGTTCTCCTGAATGAGCACAAGTGGATCGCGGACAGTTTGATCGGCGATGGTGTGTTTCTGTTCAGCGAAGAGCAGCCCCAACGCCTGACGGATAACGACTCCACCGCGCCGGTAGCGCAGCGCGGGTTGCAGCGCGCGGTAGAGCCGCGCTTCCTGCGGGTCAGCGAGATTGAGCGAAAACTCGATTCGTTTGAACATGGCCTGCGTTCCTCTCACCGGACTGAGTCCGGGCTGACACGGGAAATAAAAAAGCGTCCGTTAGCGTGCCGCGAACTCGTCGGCTTCTCCATCGAATACGCTTTCCCCCGCTGTGGGCGATTGTGCCTGCGCATCCTGCCCCGCACGTATCAGCGCCGAGAGAATGTCTGTGTTCGCGCCGAGCGCTTCTTGCAGGCTGCCATAACGCCACAGGGACGGATCCTGCCCGATGGTCAGCGGTATGACTTTTACCCGACTCTTGCCGCGGCGTTTCGCCATGATTACTCCTAATTCGTTACGTTATTCGTATTTTAGTACGAATTCCAGTAAAAACAGAGGTGCGCGATCTTAAATTCGCACCTCAATACGATACTCGTACCACATTTAATGGTAGTTGAAAATATGCCACGGTGTCAAGCGCGAAAAAACGGAATCCAGTGAGTTTGGGTATAATGAGAGGGTAATTCTCACGATCATCAGTAAGGCAAGCATGCGATGTCAGATCCCCCCTACACCCTTGGCGCGTTCATCGCTGCTTTGATGAATGAGCAGCAACATAATAATGTGTCATTGGCTGAACTGGCAGGAGTTTCTGAAGGTGTGATTCGCAACCTGCTCAAATATGGTGTCGATCCAAAAGCCAAAGACCCTGATGCTCGAACGCTGCGCAAGGTTGCGGACGCGCTTGGAGTGAATTCTGTGAGATTGTTCCGCCTCGCTGGATACATTCCACCAGCACCGGATGCAAACTCCGTCCGCGCTGAATATCTGGCTGACGTTTTCGATGACCTGCCGCCAGAGAAACAAGATGCGGTTATGGGCGTTCTCGAAGCGATGGCGGAAGCGCCTCGCAAAAAAACAATCATTCAGGAGATGCGCCAAGACTCTCACAAAGCGCTGGCTGGCATGGACCTTGCCTTCCCGGAGATGATCCGCGAAGCGGCGAACCAGTTGATCGCCCAATATGCGATGACTGCTCCGGCAGATGTGAATCGCATTGAATCGGATGCCGTGATCGTTGGAAACCAGTGGCAGGATTTATCCCCCGCAACTCGCAAACGCATTACGGCCCTCATCCGTCACAAGCTCTCGCTCAACTACGATCCGACGATGGTCGATCCGGAGTGGCGCGAGTAGCTCTGCACACGATACTTCCAGCGTAGCAGGTCACTCCTGAAAATCATGAGTAATTTTGCAAGTTGGGGGTGGTAAAATTACACATCGCAACTTCAGGTTTTACCCACTGCAATGTGTACTTTTCCCCGAAAAATCAGCACTCCTTTCACAATCTCGCCTGAACCCGCGATTTGCACTCAAAAGCCACATCGTATGAAGTTGACACATTTGTGCTACCGAGCCTATAGTGGGAGGGTAAGTCGCTTCATGAGCGCACGTCACAGGTGAACAGCGACAGAAAGCGCGCGCACCCTGCGAAAAGGCACAAATGACATCCTCTCACGAATCTTCAAAGCGGCTGCTGTTTCCTCTGGTCAACGCACTGGTTTTCATGATGCTGTTTGGCGTCATTGGATACTACCTGCTTGACCTGACCCGCTGGCTGCTCGCCGGCATGGTAACTGGTCTAGGTATAGGGCTGGTTGTCGAATTTGGGCTTGGTCTGATCGGCGGGTGGATTTACCGGCGTCGGGTGCTGCTATCGGCGCTATTAGAAGTCGTGCTGGTGATCGCCTTCGTTGGTCCGTTTGCCTATTTCTACATGAATACCACTCCCAAACAGCATACCGTCTGCTGCATCGAGGGCAGCGGCCTGGGTGATGCTGTTGAAGCGGTGCGCATCCCGGTGGCCAACGGCGAAACGCTCGCGGGATGGTACGCGCCTCCAGTTGATGGCAGCGGCGCGGTGGTCATGGTCTTGCACGGCAACGGCGGCGATCGCACCGGATCGCTTGCCCACGCGCGGGTGCTGCACGAGGAAGGTTTCGGTGTCCTTGTATATGATCAGCGCGCGTCCGGGGAAAGCACCGGCCATCAGCGTTCCATTGGCCTGTATGACCAGCGCGACATCACGCCGATCATCGACTGGTTAGCCGCACGGCCCGAAGTCGATGAGCAACGCATCGGCGGCGTGGGTCTCTCACTTGGTGCACACATTTTGCTTGGAGCCGCACCTGATGAGTTGCGTTTGAAAGCCCTCTGGGCTGATGGCCTGGGCGTCAACAACGGCGACGATCTTCCGCCTTCAGACAGTCCCAGCGACGTGTTGATCAACTTCATCAGCCGCCAGGCGTATTGGATGGCGGAGGCGTATCTGGATGAGCAGTTGATACCCTGCAAACAGCTCATTCCGCAGGTTGCGCCGCGCCCGCTGATGCTGGTGGCGGGCGGCCAGGATCCGTTTGAAGGCGAGTTCAATCGTGCATACGAGCCTTATCTCGGTGAACACGGCGAGCTCTGGATCATCGACAACGCCGGACATACCGCAGGGCTCAGGACCGAACCCGAACTATACCCGGCACGCATGATCGACTTTTTTGACAAAGCTCTCCGCCAGTAGAAACGTCACAAGTTCTAGGACGGCTCTGTCCGTGACCTGTATTGTATTCGCCAGAATTTCGTGCTCTCGCCAGGGTGTTAACGTGAGCAGCGGCATGAAGAATGTCCAAAACAACTAGTGTCCTGCAAGAAGAAACGGTGACCTATGGAAATGGACCAGGAAATACCCGAAACGATGCTGGCCCCATGTGGGATTAACTGTCATGTTTGTTATGTGCATTTAAAGAAAAAGAAAGCTTGTATGGGCTGTCATGGGGTGGACGAAAGCAAACCTCAACATTGCCGGGTCTGTAAAATCAAAACCTGTGCAGTCAGCCACGAGGTTGATTTTTGTTTTGACTGTCCATCCTTCCCCTGCGTACTCGTCAAACGACTGGATCGCAGTTACAGGCAGAGATATCAGGTAAGCCTGATTGAGGGCGCTCTCTTGCACAAGTCGCTCGGCGCAAAACAGTATTTGCTTAAAGAAAGAGAGCGGTGGACCTGCTCCGATTGCGGAGGTGTCATATCTTTGCACGATGGTGTTTGCTCAGAATGTGGAAAAGAAGTTTAGTCACTCAAAATGTTCTGGGTGGGCCAGCTAATTCAGAGAAATATCACGTCTCTCTATCCAAGTATAAAGGCAAAAACGCCCCGCCGAGTCCGTTTTCGGCAAAGGAACAGATCTAATGTCCGTATCTGACGACAATGCCCGGTACCTGCACCTCATTCGGCAGGATTGCCCGCTGCCGCCGGGAACGCACGTCGTTGGCTACTGCCGCGACTCGGGTGGTGAGGAACAGGATCGCTCCGTCTCGCAGCAGGCCGAAACCATCCGCGAATACTGCGCACATCACAACTTGGTGCTGGACAAGCTCTATCTCGACGAGGCGCGGAAGTCATCGAACACGGACAAGCGTGAAGCCCTGCAAGAGATGCTCTTCGATCTCCGCGCCAACTTCAAACGGATCAACGACCGCTACCGGCGCGAGAAAGCGGTTGTCGAAAACCCGTTTGGCGTCATCTTCTGGAAGTCAAACCGGCTGGGCCGCGACAGCATCGAGGCGATGAATATCAAAACCGATCTGCGGCTGCGCGGGATCACGATCATCGACCTGCTGACCTCGGCCAACACCGGCAACCCCGGCATCGATGCGCTGATCGAAGCCTTCCAGAGCTGGCAGGATGAGCAGCTTCTCGACGAAATCTCGGAGAACGTCAAGCGCGGCCAGATGCAGCTCGTCGCCACGCGCGACGACGATCACGAATTCCTCAAATACAATCCCGGCTGGCCCAGCACGGGCGGTTATCTCGGCGTGAAGCCCGGCCCAACGCCGCGCGGATTCATGAAAGAGGATGTTCAGATCGGCGTCCATAAGCGCCGCAAAGGTCGTGCCGGGGGCGAACCGCGCATCGTCGGGCGGCTGGTGCCCGATCCCGAAACCTGGGATCGCGCCCGCCTCGCCTGGGAGATGCGCCACCAGGGCATTGAGATCGGGAAAATCCACAAGGCCACGCGGCTGTACAAGAACAAGAACGGCTACACCCACTTCTTCTCCAACCGCATTTACACCGGCGATTACGAGTTCGGCGGCAAGCTATACGAAAACTTCGTGCCTGCCATGATTCCGCGCGAGTGGTATGAGCAAGAGCAGGCAAATATCGCCGAGCGCGCCAAGAAATTCAACGGGCAGCCGGTCCAGCCGAAGTTCGAACCGGCCCGCGTCGGAGCCGAGCACATGCTCTCCGGGCTGGTATTCTGCGGCCACGTCGAAGGCGAAGAACACCCGATGTATGTCGGCACGATCCCGGGGGAACCGGGCGTGCGCGGGGAGTACATTTATTACAAATGCTCGCAGGCGAATAACTCACACGGTGAGCGCTGCACGACTAAGACGATCAGCCTGAAGGGACTGGATCAGGCCGTGATCAATAACCTGCTCGATCACGTCGTGACGCTCGAAAATCTGCAGCCGCTCGCGGACGAACTCGCTGCGCAACTCAGCGAGCGCAGCAAAGACGCCGACAAACGGATCGATGCGGTGCAGTCCAGGCTGGACGAAGTGCGCCGCCAGATGGATAACTTGCTGGACACCATCGAGAGGATCGGCTACGCGCCGCACATCCAGGATCGCTACGATGCGCGCCGCCGCGAAGAGGCCGAGTTGGTCGGGGAGTTAACGAGTCTGGAATCACTGCTGATCAAGCCGAGGAAGATTCGGTTCATCAGTGAGGACTTGCTGCGGCAGTGGATCGACCACACACGGGAAACGTTGGAGAGCGGAGATCGGGACTTGGCGCGCCGCGCGATTCACCAGTTTGTAGCGAAGATTGTCATACAAAACGGAACGGGAACGCTCTATTACACGTTCCCGCTCGAAGACGAATTGTATATGCCTAGCAAACGAAGTGTGGACCTGAAGGGATTCGAACCCTTGACCTCTACAGTGCGATTGTAGCGCTCTCCCAGTTGAGCTACAGGCCCGCTTGACGATGGGAATTGTAGCAGTCCGCCGGGTGGATGTCAAGATCGGCACGCCCGGCAAAGCCCTCGAACGTGCCGATTTTGCCTCAATTCCCCACTGTTATGCCTTCACCACGTACGTCCCGGCCAGCTTATCATGCAGCGTCTGGTTTTCGGGATCGGGAATCGCCCACAGCCACCCCAAAAGCAGAATAAACGTGCTGATGTAGTAGCCGATGTAGCGAATGATCGCCTGCACGTCGTTGACGCCGCCGCCGCTGGTATTCACCACACGGATGCCCATCAAGCTCTTGCCCGGCGTCTGGCCATTGTTGCGCGTCCAGAAATACCAGTTGTACAGGATGCCGACGATGAAACCCGTGCCGACCCCCAGAACGTTGCTGCCGACCACCGCGCCGACCACGGCACCAATGATCCCCAATATGATCGAGTCGATGAT
The DNA here is from genome assembly GCF_036822615.1 of Aggregatilinea sp. Taxonomy (NCBI): domain Bacteria; kingdom Bacillati; phylum Chloroflexota; class Anaerolineae; order Aggregatilineales; family Aggregatilineaceae; genus Aggregatilinea; species Aggregatilinea sp. The sequence continues at coordinate 12,705 of NZ_DAISHJ010000089.1, forward strand.
GAGCGCAATCAAGCGTGAAGTCAAACTGGCCTTTGGCATAGTACCCTCCGCGTAAGTTTTCGTCCCTGCCGTGTACCTTGAATGTAGCAGAACGGGATGAAGAATCCACGCAGCAATGCCGCAGGCCGGGCACGCCGGTTCAGCACATCGCGGGCGGCATATGCTTCTTGACCGGAATACCGCACAGGAACTTGAACGGCGTCTCGCCTGTGTTCTCGTAAGTGTGCTGCATCCCGCCCGGCACGAAGATCACGTCTCCGGCAGCCACGTCGCGGTAGTCGCCGTCGATCAGCACACGCCCCTGCCCCTCGACCACGAAGTTCTCGTGCTCGTAGGGATGGCTGTGCAGCGGCGTATGCCCACCCGGCGCCACCTCGATCATGCGCAGCGCATAGACCGGCGCGCCGTCGTGATCGTCGTCGATCAGCCAGCGGATCGTCGTGCCCGGCGCTTCGTCGCCAAACGTCTGCGCGGGAACGTCCGTGTAATGCACCACTTTGCGTTTACTCTCTGCCATGTCCGTCATCTCCGTAAGGAACCTTCTACACCGCTACTTTTTGCTGCCGCCCGAAACGGCAGTCGCCACGCCTAGCACAATGTAAACCCCGCCTGCGAACAGGCGCTGCCCGCGCCAGAACGCCGCATTGTCGCGCAGCCAGCCGCCGAGCGTACCCGCCAGCAGCGCATAGGTGCCATCGCTGCACAGCGCCATCAGCACAAAGATAACGCCAAGCACGACAATCTGCACGCTGGCCGGGCCGCGCGCCGGATCGATGAACTGGGGCAGGAACGCGAAGAAAAACAGCGCCGCCTTCGGGTTGAGCACGTTGACCAGCGTGCCCTGGTAAAACACGCGGCTGAGCGCCTGTGGCGGAGCCTGCGTGACGTGCCGGGGTGTGCCGCGCTCCAGCAGCTTACGCACGCCCAGCACGATCAGGTAGGCCGCGCCCAGCAGTTTGACCGCCTGGAACGCCAGCGCCGACGACATCAACAGCGCAGACACGCCCAGCGCCGCGGCGAGGATGTGCACCAGCGTGCCGAGCGCGATCCCCAGGGCGGAGACGATCCCGGCCCGCCGCCCCTGGTCCACGCTGCGCGCGACGATGTAGAGCACCGCCGGGCCGGGAACCAGCAGCAGCGCCAACGCGGCAGGCACGAACACGATCAGCGTCGATGAGTCGGGCAGCATAACGGGATCTCCCCTCATTTCCTAGTCGCCGCTGCGCAGATCCTTCAGGCTCTCGGCCCGGTAGGCGATCTCCGAAAAGACGACCGTGCAGCTTTCTCCGGTAGGCGACTGCGCCAGAAAACCGATCCGCAAATTGTCGACAGCGCCCATCGTAAAGTAACGCACCATGTTCCAATATTTGCCGTCGAGCGAGTAATGCAGCGCGAAAGCCGAACCGATCCGCGCCACGCGCATATAGACGCTGCTGCCGTCGATCACCACCGAATTGCAGTCGTCCGAGAAGCCGCGCGTCACGACGGACACGATCATCGGCTCGTGCTGCGGTGAGTATTCGAAGCACAGCTTGGTCCACAGATCGTCGCGCTCGTACAACAGGAGCACCCCCGCGTCGAAGGTCGCGCCGAAGTTAACCGTCACCCTGGCGCTCAGCAGGAAATCTCCGACAGGCGGCGCAAACACCGCCGCGGGCCCGTTGCTCGCCACCCGTTCGCTGCCCGCCGGGTCGATGAACCAGTTCGTGTTCGCGCCTGCCGTGATGCTCAGGCTGTCGTCCGGGCCGATGGTCCAGTCGACGGGATCGTTTTTCCACTGCAGGTCGCCGGGGATGGGTGCCAGGCTCAGAGTCGTCATGATATTTTTTCCTGTGCCGTAAAGGCTGTTCGTAAAAATAAGCGCAGGAGAAATATAACGCACTTCAATATCGTGGCATAGGCGCTACAGCCCGCCAACCGATCGCCCACCGTGCCCCGGTGAAGTCGTGGCAGATCTCCCGCACGCCGGTACAATCGCTTGGGTGCAGATGCAGCAAAGGGGTGTATTGTGTCTGAGTCCTTCGTCAGCCGGGCCGACGGGTACGTGAAGTGGCTGCGCGACCGGGTCGGCCACCAGTTGATTTACCTCGTTTACGCGACGATTCTGGTGTTTGACGACGCGGGCCGCCTGCTGGTCCAGCGCCGCTACGACTTCGACTGGCTCGGTGTGCCGGGCGGCGCGCTGGAACCCGGCGAAGGGCTGCGTGCCTGCGCCGAGCGCGAAACCTTCGAGGAAACGAGGCTGCGCGTCGAGGTCGAACGCCTCGTCGGCGTGTTCAGCCATCCCGACTACAACCTGCTCTACCCCAACGGCGACCACGTACAGCAGTGGACCGCGTGCGTCGTGGCGCGGCCCGTAGGCGGCCAGCTCCACGCGGACGGCGGCGAGACGCTCGGCGTCAGTTGGATGGCGGTCGAGGAAGCGCTGCCGCAGTTCCCGGTCGCGTATCAGGCGATGGTGCGCGCGGCGATGGCCTCACCGCGCGACGCCGTGATCGAGCCGGTCTATACCCGCGCACCGTTGATGCCCCACTTCCCCGTGCTGCGCCAGCACATCCAGCACGATCCGGTGATCCTGCCGGGCGTGATGGCCGTCGTGCGCGACGACGCCGGGCGCGTGCTGGTCGCGCGGCGGGTGGATGATGGCCTGCTCGATATCCCCGGCGGCTACTGCGACCTGGGCGAGACGACGACCGCCGCTGTGGTGCGCGAGGTGCGCGAAGAAACCGGCCTGGAAATCGAGCCGGTGCGGTTGATCGGCGTTTACAGCCAGGACATGCTGACCCGTTATCCCAACGGGGACATGGTGTACGGCGTCGGCGCGGCCTTTGACTGCCGCCTCATAGGCGGAACCCTGCACGCGGATCACGGCGAGATCAGCGAAGTGGCGTTCATGCCGCTCGAAAAGCTGCTCGAACAGCCCGCGCCGATGATGAGCGGGATGCGCCAGTGCTGGCGCGATGCGATGGACCCGGCACTCTGGCCCGTCCTGCGGTAAGATCAGGATAATTCAACGAATTAGTTCGTGATCCGGTTTTGCGTTTTCCACAAGGAGAAATCTCATGTCGCGTGAAGTGATTGCAACCCCCGATGCGCCCGCCGCTGTTGGTCCCTACTCCCAGGCGATCCGGGCGAATGGATTCGTCTTCGTCGCCGGGCAGCTCGGCGTGATCCCCGAAACCAAGCAGTTCGCGGGCAGCACCGTCGCGGAACAGACCGATCAGGCATTGAAGAACATCGCCGCGATCCTGGCCGCTGCCGAATGCAGTATGCAGAACGTCGTCAAGGTGACCGTGCTGCTGGCCGATATTGGCTCGTTTGCAGAAATGAACACCGTCTACGCGACCTACTTCCCCGACGAGCCGCCCGCGCGCGCTGCGTTCGCCGTGAAGGACCTGCCGCTGGGCGGATTGGTCGAGATCGAAGCCATCGCAGCCACGCTCTAGCGGCACACCGGGAGCAGCTGCCATGCGAATCGAGATTCTGGGATCGGGCGGCGCGCTGACAACGCCGCGCGTCGGCTGCCAGTGCCCCGTCTGCGTCGAGGCGCGCGCCAAAGGCGTGCCTTACAGTCGGAGCGGACCGAGCACGTTCGTACACGGCCCGGACCTGCTCATCGACACGCCGGAAGAAATCAAGGATCAGCTCAATCGCTCGCAGGTGACGTCCATCGGCGCGTGCATCTACTCGCACTGGCATCCCGACCACACCGCGGGCCGCCGCGTGTGGGAATCGGCCAACGCCGATCCGACCCACTACCCGCCCCGCAACCGCTGCACCGACATCTACCTGCCGGAGCAGGTCGCGCAGGACTTCCGCACGTGGCTCGGATCGTGGGAGCAGTATGCGTACATGCAGCACCTGGGCCTCGTGAACGTAATCGAGCTAAGCGATGGCGACACGGTGACACTGAACGGCACGACGATCCGGCCCTTCCGGCTGGCGGAAGACTACGTGTACGCCTTCCTGCTCGAAGAGGGCGGCCAGCGCGTGCTGATCGCCCCGGACGAGCTGAACGGGTGGGTCCCGCCGGACTTCGTGCAGGGGGTCGATCTGACGATCATCCCGATGGGACTGGCCGAGTTCCACCCGCTGACCGGTGAGCGGCTGTTCACCGAAAATCACCCGCTGATGCAGCGCGAGGCGACGTACGTCGAAACGCTGGAGATGGTGCGCCAGCTCAAGGCCGGGCGTGTGATCATGACCCACATCGAAGAAACAACGCAAATGGGTTACGACGACCTGCTCACGCTCGAAGATCGGCTGCGTGCGGACGGGTTCAACATCACGTTCGCATACGACACGATGATGATCGAGGTATAAGGCATGGCGGGCGAACTCATTTTGCTGGTGGACGACGAGCGCAACATCATCGAGCTGGCGAGCCTGTATCTCAAGCAAGACGGCTACCGCGTGATCAGCGCCGAGGACGGCGTGGAGGCGCTCAAGCGCGCCGATCAGGATCAGCCCGCGCTGATGGTGCTCGACCTGATGCTGCCCAAGCTGGACGGCTGGGAGGTGTGCAAGCAGGTGCGCGCCGCCTCCGATCTGCCGATCCTGATGCTGACCGCCCGCGACGACGACATCGACAAGATCGTCGGGCTGGAACTGGGCGCGGACGACTACCTGACCAAGCCGTTCAACCCGCGCGAGCTGGTCGCGCGCATCAAGGCGATTTTGCGCCGCACGGAGCCGCGCCGCGCCGATGCCGATGACAAGCCGCTGCGGATGGGCAACGTCACCATCGATCCGGCGGGGCGCACCGTGCTGGTGGGCGGCAAGCCCGTCGATCTGCGCGCAAAGGAGTTCGACCTGCTGCTGGCCCTGGCCGAAAACCAGGGCATCGTGCTCACGCGCGAAAAGCTGCTCGATCTGGTGTGGGGCTTCGACTTTTACGGCCAGACGCGCACCGTAGACGTGCACGTCGCGCACCTGCGTAATAAGCTGGCGGGCGGCACGATCGAGATCGAGACGGTCTGGGGCGTGGGCTATAAACTGAATCTGCTGTGAGGGCAGTCAGGCTGTAATCGAGATTTTACAGTTGCGCAGCACACTGGTAACGAGCGGAGCATAAGATCACGATGAGGTTGACGGACTATATGCTCCACTCTCTGCGAACGCGCTTACTCGCCTCCTACGTGGCGATCCTGCTGATCATGCTGTGCTTGATCGGCCTTGTGCTGCTGCTGTTTCTGCGGACGCGCCCGCTGCCGACCGACACGCTGATCCGCGACCTGACCGGCACGCTGCTCGACGTGCGCGTGACCGAGGTCGTGCGGCTGGAAGGGCGGCTGAACAACAGCGTCACGGCGGAAGTCAGCACGCTGCTGAGCAGCGAGGCCGCCGCGCGGGACTTCCGGCTGATGGTCGTCAACGAGGACAATACGGTCGAGTTCGATTCGAACGAGACGTTCGACGTGGGCACGGCGCTGACCGAAGTGGATCGCGAGCCGCTGGTCCGGCCCACAGCCAGCCGCACCGCCGCAATCTATCAGGGCCGCTTCCTCGACCCCGACGGCACGGAATGGATCTACGTCGCGCAGCCGCTGCGTCCCGTGCTCGTGCAGCGCGCCAATACACCGTTCCTGGCAGTGGCCGCCCCGGTCCCGCGCCCGTCGCTGCGATCGGTAGTCCAGACCTTTGGCGAAACGTTCTTCCGCCCGCTGGTCCGTGCCGGAATGCTGGGCCTGCTGGTCGCCATCGGCCTCTCGGCGCTGATCGCGCGCTCCGTGGCGCGCCCGCTCCAACAGATGAGCAAGGCCGCGCAGCGCATCGCGGACGGCGACCTGGAACAGCGCGTGCCGGTCGTCGGCCCGCACGAGGTCCGCACGCTGGCGCAGTCGTTCAACGAAATGACCGAAAAGGTCGCCACGACCCAAAACGCCCAGCGCGACTTTCTCGCCAACGTCTCGCACGATCTGCGCACGCCGCTGACCAGCATCCAGGGCTTTTCGCAGGCGATTGCCGAGGGCGTCGCGTCCGATCCTGAGGCGGCGCGGCACGCCGCGCAGATCATCCACGACGAGGCTGGGCGGCTGCACCGCATGGTTGAGAGCCTGCTCGACCTGGCACGCATCGAGTCCGGGCAGATGGAAATGCAGCGCCGCCCACTGTGGCTGGGCGACGTGCTGCACGCCGTGGCGGAGAGCATCTCCATGCGCGCGCGGGACAAGGGCGTGCAGCTCGACGTGCAGATCCCGCCCACTCTGCCGCGCGTGGCCGGGGATGGCGACCGGCTGGCGCAGGTCTTCACGAACCTGCTCGACAATGCGATCCGGTACACGCCCGCCGGGGGCCGCGTTACGCTCGACGCCACGGCCACCGCCGACGCGCTGATCGTGACCATGCGCGACACGGGCGAAGGCATCCCGGCGGCGGAACTGTCGCGCATCTTCGAGCGCTTCTATCAGGTGGACAAAAGCCGCCAGCGCGGGCGGCGCACCGGCTCCGGTCTGGGGTTGGCGATCAGCCAGCAGATCGTGGAGGCGCACGGCGGGCGGATCGAGGTCGCCAGCGTCGAGGGGTCGGGCACGACGTTCACCGTGCGCCTGCCGCGCCCGGCGGAGGAAGGGTAAAGCCAGGGATCAGGGATCGGGGGTTAGGGATCAGGGGAAAACAATGCCCTGACAATCGACCATTTTCTGTGGGAAAGGGCAAAACACCAAAACGGGCGGGATTGAAACCCGCCCCTACAAGGCGATCACCGTTGTTGTAGGGGCAGGTTTGTAACCTGCCCGGTTTTTGTCTTTTCCCCTGCCGCACGGCGAAACAACCGGAATTTGTGTAGGGGCGTATTGCGATACGCCCCGATGGTTTCCGTCCGCGTCAAAATCAGGGAATGTGGTTAAACCCCAATCCGCCGCAGCTCGCGCGGGAAGGTGCTCAGGCTCTCCGCGCCGTCGACGGTGATCACCATGTCGTCCTCGATGCGCACGCCGAACTCGCCCGGCAGGTAGATGCCCGGCTCGACGGTGAAGACCATGCCCGGTTCCAGGATCTGCGTGTTGCCCTCGACCATGTTCGGGCCTTCGTGCGCTTCCAGCCCCAGCCCGTGCCCGGTCCGGTGCGTGAAGTACTTGCCGTACCCCGCGTCTTCAATCGCCTTGCGCGCCGCGCGGTCCACTTCCTGCGCCGCGATGCCGGGCTTGGCGACCAAGCGCCCGGCCTCGTTCGCCGCGCGCACCGCCTCGTAGACCTCGATGACCTTGGGCGACGGCTCGCCCACGATGAACGTGCGCGTGATGTCGGACACATAGCCGCGCGCGCTGGTCCCGTAGTCGAACAGCAGCACGTCGCCTTCCTTCAGCACGCGGTCACCCGGATCGGCGTGGGGCAGCGCGGCGTTCGGGCCGATCAGCGCATACGGCTCGAAGGGATGCTTGCCGCCGCCGCGCTTCAACTGCTCGACGATCAGTTGGCCGGTGATCTCGCGCTCGGTCAGGCCGGGACGCACCCACTCAATCACGGCTTGCAGGGCGTCCTGGCTGATGGCGATCGCTTCGCGCAGTCCGGCGAGGTCGTCCGCGTCCTTGCGCAGCCGCAGATCGGCCAGGTCCTTGCCCGCCAGCACGAGGTTCACGCCGGGGAAATAGCGCTCGATCAGCGACGATTCGAGCATACGCATGCGCAGTTCCTCGACGCCGATGCGCTTGCCGTTCAGATCCAGCGATCGCGCCGCCGCCTCGAACGCCCCCGCGTACCCGTCCGTATCGGTCCAGGTGAACATCTCCGCCTTGATCGGGATCTCCATGAAGCGCTCCTGCTCCAAAAACGGCAGAATCGCCACCGGATCGCGGCCCGGCACGAAGAACACAATCAGCGGGCGCTCCATCAGGTGAAAGTCCTGCCCGGTGATGTAAAACAGGTTCGACCCGGGGATCAGCACCATGCCGTCCAACCCGGCCCGCTCGATGATATCGTACAGCTTCTGAACGCGGGAATCTGCCATCGCGCGACGTGCTCCATTCGCTTGCAGCCAACCCAATACCAATGCCCATAGAGCCTAGAACCGCAGACGCCGGATGTCAAGGGACTGGAAGGCAGCAAGCTGCTATAATCAAGGACATATTCAACAACCGGGTCGGGAGGAGCACGATTATGCAGCGATTACTGGCATTTGCAGGCGGCATTTTGAGCGGGGCGACGGTCGGAACCCTGGTGGCGCTGCTGTTCACGCCCGCGTCAGGCAACGAAATGCGCGACGACATCGAGCGCCGCAAACAGAATGCGATCATGGCCGGACGCGCCGCCGCCGAAGCCAAGCGCGCGCAGATGGAAGCCGAGCTGGCCGCGCTGACGAAATCACCGCTGGCGGGTGAGACGGGTGCGACGGTGCCCGCCACGATCCGGCGGTGAGAAAAGCAGTTTTTCGGTCGTTAGTTTGAAGTTGTTAGTTCAAGCAAAAAACCGTCGCGTAAATGCGGCGGTTTTTCATATGGACCGGGAAGTTCGAAGATTTGCCGGGCGGAAAGCCTGGGCGGGTTTTTAACCCGCCCCTACCAATCCCGTTGGGCGCGGCTTGTCTCCCCTCTCCAACTTGATTGGAGAGATACCGTGTTAAAAATCAAGGAGCAGCCGTTGAAAACGCAGGATCGAAAGGCTGCCCCGACTTCAGCACGCCGTAGGCCAGG
>NZ_DAISHJ010000090.1:0-21177 GCF_036822615.1 Aggregatilinea sp.
ATTACGCCTCCGCGATCAAGCTGTTCGAGTACATGGCGGCGGGCTGCACGGTGCTGGCCTCCGACCTGCCCAGCACGGCGGAAGTCGTGCGCGACGGCGAGTCGGCGCTGCTGTGTCCGCCCGGCGACGCGGCAGCCTTCGCGGACGCGATCGCCCGGCTGGCGACGGACGCGGATCTGCGCGTTCGGCTGGCGGATCAGGCCCGGCGCGACGTGGGGCACTACACCTGGGACGCACGCGCGGCGCGTATTCGTGCATTTGTGGAGGCGGGATGCGGATCGCGTTCCTGACGCCCGAAATCGACCCGACCTACGGCTGGGCGCGCTACGCGCACGACCTCGCGGCGGCATTGACCACGCAGGGCGTGGAGGTCGTCGCGGTCACGCAGCGCGGCGCGCGCTCCGGTCCCGAGGGTGTGGAAATCCGCGACGCCCTGCCGCAGCTCGTGCCCCCGGTGCGATTCTTTCTGCCGCGCCTGCTGACGGGGCTTCCCGCCGCGCGCGCCGCGATTCAGGGCTGCGACATCGTGCACGTCGTCGCGGAGCCGTACGCGCCGCTCGGCGCGTGGATCGCGGGCAAACGGCCTCTGGTGGTGACGGCGCACGGCACCTACGTCCCGCAGACAGTCCGGCGGCGCGGCGTGGGTGCGCTCTACCGCCGCGCATACCGTCACGCGCACCTGATCGCCGTCAGCGACTACACGGCGGGGCAGGTCCGCGCGGCGCTGCCCGGCGCCGACATGACCGCCATCCGCAACGGCGTGCACTTCGCGCGCTTCCAGGTCCCCGCGCCCACGCCGGACAAACGCGGCCCGACGATCCTGGCTTCCGGCGGGGTCAAGCCGCGCAAGGGCACACACCTGCTGGTCGAGGCGCTGGCCCAGGTCCGCGCAGCAATCCCCGGCGCGCGGCTGGTCGTCACCGGGCGGCACGACGCCGCCTACGTGGCGCAGATCCGCGCGCGGATCGCGGCGCTCGGCCTGGACGATGCCGTCGATCTGCCCGGCCAGATCCCCGAAGACGCGCTGCTCGGCTGGTACCAGCACGCGGACGTCTTCGCGCTGCCGTCGCTGTCGGTCGGGGATCGCTTCGAGGGCTTCGGACTCGTGTTTCTGGAAGCCTCCGCCGCCGGGCTGCCAGTGGTCGGGACGCGCGGCAGCGGCGTGGAAGAAGCCGTGATCGAGGGTGAAACCGGGCTGCTCGTGCCGCAGGACGACGCCTCCGCCCTGGCAGACACCATCACCCGCCTGCTGTCTGACGCGAATCTCCGCGCGGAGATGGGCGCGGCGGGCCGCCGCTATGCGCAGACGCAGGATTGGTCCGCCGTAGCCGAGCGCGTGCGCGCCCTCTACGCCCGCTGTCTCCCCTGACACGCGCCGCCGGGTGTGTTATGCTTGCGAAAGGTCGTTTTTAGTCGTTAGTCTTTAGGTGTTAGTGGAAAGCGCGGGCGATTGGGTGAACAGCGGCTCCATTAGCAGGTACAATATGCGATCCTGCCCTTCGACATCGCGCTGCCGTCTCTGTCTGGCTTTAACTAACAACCAAGCACTGATTACTAACGACTATCATGCATATCGTCATTCTGAGTGATACCCTCCCCCCAGACAGCCCCGGCGGCGCGGGCAAGATCGCGTGGCAGCTTGGGCATGGGCTGATCGGGGAAGGGCACCGGGTTACGTTCATCACCACCGCGCGCGACCATGCGGGCATTGAGACGCGCAACAGCGCCCCCGTGCACGTGCTGCGCTCCGACTATCCCGAACGGTTCGCCGCATGGCTGAGCCTGTTCAACCCGCTGACCGTCGCGCCGCTCAACCCGCTGCTGCGCAAGCTGCGTCCCGATATCGTGCACGCGCATTCGATCAGCATGCACCTGAGCTATCACAGCCTCGTGATCGCGCACGTGATCGGCGTGCCGACCGTGTTCACCGCACACGACGTGATGCCCTTCGCCTACGCCAAGCTGACTCATTTCATCGACCCCACCCGGCCCGATCTTCGCGACGGCTGGGATTATCGTCTGCCATTCGGCTACAACTGGCGGCAGATGCGCTTCCGCTGGAACCCGGCGCGCAACCTGTCGATCCGGCACACGATGACGTATTACACCGACGAGCGCATCGCGGTCAGCGGCGCGCTGAAAAACGCGCTGGAAGCCAACCACCTGCCGCCGTTCGAGGTGGTGCACAACGGCCTCGATCCTGCATCGTTCGCCACCACGCCCGCGCGCATCGATCACCTGCGCCACCGCTACGGGCTGGAAGGGCGGCGCGTGATCCTGTTCGGCGGGCGGCTCAGCCGCGAAAAAGGCACGGCGCAGCTTTTGGATGCTCTGCGGCGCGTGCGGCAAACCGTGCCGGAAGTGTCGCTGCTGGTGCTGGCGCGTCCCTCGGCCTATACCGATCAGGTCCTGGCCGAAAACCCCGATCTGGCCGACCGCATCGTGCTCGGCGGCTGGCTGGAAGGGGCCGATCTGGCCGCGGCCTACGGGCTGGCAGACGTGGTCGCGTCACCCTCGGTGTGCTTCGATTCGTTCCCGACGATCAACCTCGAAGGTATGGCGGCGGGCGCGCCGCCGGTGACAACGTGCTTTGGCGGCGCGCAGGAAGTCGTGATCGACGGGGAGACGGGCTTCGTGGTCAATCCCTACGACGTCGAGGCGCTGGCCGACCGCCTGACGCGCCTGCTGACCGACGAATCGCTGCGCGCGCGGCTGGCGGCAGCAGGACAGGCGCGCGTCCGCGAGCAGTTCACGCTGAAGCACTACACTGAATCGATGTTGGCCGTCTACGAGCGGGCCATCGCGCGGCGCGCAAAATGAGTCGGGACGGCGCGAAGGAGATCCTATGAAGTTGTTCGTGATCGTGTCGTCACTGGACCTGACGCAGCCCTTCAGCGCCACGCCCTCGTGGTGGCAGTTGTTCAAGGCGCTGTACGAGATCGGCGTGGAGGTCATCGCCGCGCCATACCAGGGGCCGGCGATCGAAGCGCCCTGGTGGCAGGCCGCGCCTAACCCGGCCCAGCGCGAAGGGGATCTGTTCAAAGCCGGGCGCGACACGATCCGGCGTGTGACGGGCACGCGCCAGACCCAGGCCGCCGGGACGCAGGTCGAGGGCGAAAGCCTCTCCGACCGGGCGGTGCGGCGCATCGCGCAGACGATCATCGCGCCGCGCTGGATGCACGCCACGGATCGCCTGCTGGCGAAACAGCCGGACGTAGACGCCGTGATGGTGATCACCGTGCCGCTCAACCACATTTCCGGCCTCGCGCAGCATATCACCACAAAATACAACAAGCCGGTGTTCTTCTACGACGGCGACGTGCCCGCCAGCCTGCCGACCTTTCGCGGCTTCGCCAGCGGCTTCCGCATCTACCAGGACGCCGATCCGTCCGAATACACGGCCTTCTTCTCGAACAGCCTGGGCGGATCGGACGCGCTGAAAGCGCTCGGCGCGCGCGACGTGCACGCGCTCTATTACGCGGCGGACCCCGACCTGTTCGCACCGCTGGACGTGGCGCAGGACGTAGACGTGTTTTTCTACGGCCACGGGCGCGAGTACCGCGCGGAGTGGATCGACGCCATGCTGCGCGACGCCAAACGCGCCCTGCCGGATCGCCGCTTCGCCGTGCGCGGCACGAACCTGGGTGAGCTGGGCGAGGTCGAGCGGCTGCCGTACCTGTCGTTTAGCAAGCTGCGCGAATACGCCTGCCGCAGCAAGCTCGATCTGGTCATCACGCGCAAGGCGCACGCCTCCGTGTTCGCCTCGTCCAGCGCGCGCCCCTTCGAGCTGGCGGCGCTGGGCGCGTGTATGGTGTGCAACCCGTACGAGGGCATCGAGACGTGGTTCGAGCCGGAAAAAGAGCTGATCGTCGTGCACGGCGCGGAAGAAGCCGCCGAGCGCTACGACTGGTTATTGCGTCACGACGAAGCCCGGCGTACCATTGGGCGGGCAGCGCGTGAACGGTTGTTGAAGGAACACACCTACCGTCACCGCGCGCAGCAGCTTGTGGACGTGATTCGCAGCTATCTGTAAGCGGATGTCCCCTTGCCGGTGAGCAGTCCATCCCAGGCGGGAAAACGGGCGGGATGGTCTTCATTTCTTCAAGCGCAGGAGCAACTCGATGAGTGTCCTGGCCTATCTGGTGCCGGCCGCGATTTTATTGGGCATTGGCGCACTGGCCGCCTCCATACTGCCAACGCGCGGCGCACGGATCGGGCTGGGCGCGGGCCTGTTCCTGGCCCTGGTCGTCGATTCGACCTGGCTGCTGGCCCCTATTGGCGGGTGGCTGCCGCGTCTGGGCGACGCGGCCTGGCTGGGCATGTTCATCCTCATCGCGGGGGCGGCGCTGGCGGCGGCGGTGCATTACAGCACGCCGCAGAATCGCACCGGCGCGCCGGACGCGCCCTGGCAGTGGCCCACCGGGCATGATTATGCGTTCCTGTTCTTCATCGTGGCCGTCTTTGGTGTCGTTGTGTGGGCGCTGCCCGTGCCGCTGGACACCGACGCGCAGGGCTTCGGCTATCTGGCGTTGATGCTGCGCGACGGCCAGGACTACACCACCCTCGCCTCCTGGCATCCTGAAATCAGCTACCTCTACTCGCCCGCCTATCCCGGCCTGATCGCGCACCTCAGCGCGCGGCTGGATCTGGGCATCCAGACGCTGCAAGTGGCGTTCAGCGCGGTGACGGCGGTCCTGTTCGTGTGGATGGCCTACGACCTCGGCTGCGAGCTGGAAGACCGCCGCACCGGGCGCGCGTTCATGCTGGCGTCGGTGATCGGCATCGGCATGGTCACCGCGTTTTTCGATTCGCACTATACCGCGCTGCTGGCGCTCGATTTTTCGCTGGCCTTCCTCATCTTCGTGCTCGGCTTCCTGAAAGAAGGCGGCTGGCTGCGCGCGCTGGCGGCGGCGGCCTGTCTGGCGGCGGTCCCGCTCACCCAGCCGGACACGACCATCGCGCTGATCATCGGCTACGTGCCCTGGCTGCTGGTGCTGGTGCTGGCCCACCCGCGCCCGTCGTTTGCGCGCTGGGCCGTGATCGCCGCCGTGGTCCCGGCGCTGGCCCTGCTGATCGTCACACCGTGGCTGCTCAGCATCCGCGATCTGCTCGGCGCGGACATCGAATCGCCGTTCGCCGTCGATCCGGACCACTGGCGCACGCTGGTCTTCATGCACGGCGGGATCGTCGTGGCGCTGGCGGCGATCGGGGTCGGCGTGGGTCTGCGCGAGCGCACCCCGGCGCAGTGGCTGGGCATGGTGTGGATGGTGGGTATCGTGGAGTTTTCTACGACCGGCCTGCTCGAACGCACCTTCCCGGATCTGGTCGAGCCGCTGCTGAAGTACGATTACCCCTTCAGCCTCGCGTGGCACGGCCCGATCATCCCCTACGTCATCCTGGGCGGATCGGCGCTGGTGGGTCTGTCTGCCGTCTTCGGGCGGGAGCGTATCGACCGGCTTGTGGGGCGGTTGGCGATGCCCGTGATCGTGTTGGGCGCGGCGGTCCTGGTGGCTGGAATCGTGTACTTCGATCCGCTGCTGGATGCCAGCAAAGACGTGGTGAACTTTTACGGCGCGTTTTCGTCGCAGGCGGACGTCCACGCGATGGAGTGGCTGCGCGACAACACCCCAGCGGATGCGCGCGTACTGAACCATCCCGGGCCGCAGGAAGGCGACTGGGCCCCCGTCATCAGCGAGCGCGACACGATCTATTACCGGCCTCAGCCGTTTTTCCAGGGTGACGAGCTATCGCAGGCGGAGCAGGTCGCGCTGCGCGCCTTCTGGCGCGATCCGTCCAATCCGGCCAATGCCGCGCTGCTGGCCGATTTCCGCGTGCAGTACGTGCTGGTCCCGCAGGTCTTCGGCAATCCCGACAGCCTGGACGACGCGCTGCGCTGGCGCTCCCCGATCCCCGAAGCGGCGTCCTATCTGGAGACGCCGGTCAGCGCCGCGCCATACCTGCGTCTGGTGTACGACAACGACGGCGCGCAGGTCTACCGGCTGATGACGCCGATAACAGCGCCGTAACCAGGGCTAAAAACATAAATCCCCGCCTGTAATAATGAACAGACGGGGTTATGGGATGATGCGCGTCATAAACAGCCTCCCGGCTGCCGACACTTCTATTGTAACCGAATTCCACCGGTTCTTGTCAAGTTTCGTATAAACCTTTTTACATCCGGGCCGGTCCGAAGCGACGCACCCCGCATCAGCGCGCGCCTCTCTATGCGTTGACATACCTCGGAATCCGATATATGCTGTTCTTAACACAGATACATCGTGATTCGAGGTATCGCCATGAACATTAAAGGGAATCTCCCGCTTCTGATCCTTCACGTACTCTCGACTGGCCCCAGGCATGGCTACACTATCCTCAAGGACATCAAACAGGGTTCGGAGGGAGTGTTAGGTGTAGCAGAGGGGACGCTCTATCCCATCCTGCACGATCTGGAACAGCGCGGCCTGATCGAAGCGTTTGAAGAAACAGTCGGCGGACGGCTGCGACGCTGCTATCGTTTGACCGGAGCCGGACGGCGCGAACTCGCCCGCCAGACCGACGAATGGAAGCGGTATTCGCAGGCCGTCAACCTGCTGTTAGGAAGTGCCTCATGAGCGGCGCGCCCCCCGATACGGCCCTGGATCAGTGGCTCGACCGGGCGACGCTTGGCGTCTCGCCCCGCTGGGCGGCCTCCATTCGGGCGGAATTGACCGCCCACTTCGAGGACACGACCGCCGACCTCCTCCGGCAGGGTGTGCCTTCCGGCGTTGCTCGCCAGCAGGCGCTGGCCGCCCTCGGCGATCCGCAAGCGGTGGCGCGCGGCTTCAAGGACGTGCACCACGACCGGCGTCACTACCTGATGGCGGCGCTCGCGTGCGTGCTGCTGCTGGTTGAGAATTTCGATCTTCCGCAGCAGTTTCTGATGCCGGATTGGGCGGACGGCTCGGCCCCAAGCCGGATTTTTTACGCCGTTGACCATGCCCTGGCCCAATTACTGGCGCTCTACGTCATAATCGTGGCCGGACGGCTGGCGGCGTGGCGTCTCAACTGCGACGTCACTACACCCATGAAAATCGTCCTGGGCGGGCTAGGGATCGGCTTGACCGGCATTTTAATCCTGGACCTCGGCCTCGCCCCCTCAGCCTCGGCGCTGACTCTGCTGGACGCGCCCGATCTCGTCGAGGGCGTGGGGTTTCTGCTCAGGGATGCGGGCATGCTGCTCAGCGGCGGCGGGTTGGTCCTCCTGGGAGCCTGGGTTCTGCTCACCCCCAGCAGTTTAGCGGCAAAGAGCATTGCAGCGGCGGCGGCGCTTGAGGGCATCGTGCCCATTTGGTACGTGGTTGTGCTCTACCTGAGCGCGCGCCACCCTCTTGAGCTTTACGCTCTGCTCGTGCTGAACACGCTGTTTCTCCTGTCGGCGCTCGGCCTCGCGTTCATTCGGGCCTGGGATCCGTATCGACGCCATCATCTGCCCGCGCCGACCACCTGACTGCGCTGGCAGCGGTCCTTTGGCGCCGCTGCGCCCGTTGACTTTAACCCGCGCCTCGTGCTATGCTGGGAGGCGGCTGGCAAAGGCCAGATCGGGTTTATTTCGACGTTTCAGGAAAGGAGCGCAGCGATGAAAACAGACCTTGTGTTGACTCGACTGTGTGCCTTATCCGTTGCCAGGAGGCTCGCGGGCTGACGTTGCCGTCACCTGAGAGATGTTGGTTCCTGCGCCACGGATGAGACGTGGCGTTTTTATTTTCCCATTCAATCCGCAGCACCAGGCTAGAGCGAGGAACCGGCATTGTCAGAACAGCAAACAGGGTTAGTGATCCGCACGCAAAGCGGCTTCTTCACCGTCGATACGCCGCAAGGCGCGGTCGTATGCCAGCTTCGTGGCAGGCTGAAAGAGGACTATCGTGACACCGATCTGGTCGCCATCGGGGACCGGGTAACCTTCGAGCCGCAGTCCGACGGCACGGGCGCGATCCTGGCTGTGGAGCCGCGCGAGCGTGTGCTGTCACGCGTGGCCCCGTCGTCGGCGGTGGGCACCTCGGCGGAACGCGAGCAGGTGATCATTGCCAACCCCGATCAGGCGGTGTTCGTCTTCGCCGCCGCAGAGCCTTCCCCCCACGTCCGCATGCTCGACCGTTTCCTGGTCGCGGCGGAAAAAGCCGCCATCCCCGAGATCCGCATTTGCGTCAACAAGATCGATCTGCTGGGCGACGACCGGGCTGAGATCGAAGCGACCTTCGCGCCTTACGTCGAGATCGGCTACCCGGTGTACACCGTCAGCGCGCGAACCGGCGAAGGCGTCGAGGCGCTGCGTGACGTGCTGGAAGGCAAGATTTCGGTCTTCACGGGGCCATCCGGCGTGGGCAAAACCAGCCTGCTGAACGCCATCGAGCCGGACCTGGGCCGCCGGGTGAGCGCCGTCAGCCGTGCGACGACGAAAGGCCGCCACACGACGCGTTACAGCGAGCTGGTCCCGCTGTCGGCGGGCGGCTATCTGGCCGACACGCCTGGCATCCGCGCCATCGCGCCGTGGGACGTCGAGCCGGACGAGCTGGACGGCTACTACGTCGAGATCGCGCCGCATGTGGCGCACTGCCGTTTTCAGGACTGCACCCATACCCACGAACCGGGCTGCGCCGTGCTTGCCGCCGTCGAGCGAGGCGAGATCACCGAAGCGCGCTACGACAGCTATTTGCGGCTGCGCGAGGAACTCGAAGACCAGTACGTCTATTAGGGGCAGCCGTTCGCGGATAGCGCTCAGCGAAAACCGCGCACGATCCGTAGGGGCGGGGCTTGCTCCGTCCGTTAGAGAAAAGCCGGGTAGCGCCGTACGTTCTGTTTTCCCCTTCCCTCCGCTTGCGTGGGCCAGGGGATGGGGGGCAACATGCCGGGCATATTGCGATGCGCCTCGCAGAATTCCCGCCTACGGCATACCCATACACAAAAACGCCCGCCGGAGGAGATTCCCTCGGCGGGCGTGTGTTGACTCGCTTCGTTTCGTCAGGCGCTAAACGTCGTGCTCGGCGGGCACGTCCGTCGCACCGGGCGTTTCGTCTTCTTTGTCTTCCCAGCTCACGATCCAGATGCACAACCCGGCTACGGCGACCGTCGCCACGATCAACGCGATCCAGTTGCCCGCCGTCAGACCCACATCGCGCGCCTCGTAAACCAGCAGCGCGATGCAGCCGACCGCCAGCACGATCCATGCGGCCAGGCGCGGCCAGCGCTCAATGAGCCGCACCACTGGCCCAATCCCCGGTTGTGTTCGCATACGTTCCACGGCTCGCCTCGTTTTGTACTCGGGTGGACGCCTTACACGTCCTCACGACCCTAAAGCGGCTTGAGGACGCGGTCGGCGCGCAGTTTCTTGGACAAAATGATGGTTCCGGCTGGGCGCGATTCGCGGACGGCTTCTCGCCAGGCGGGAATTTTGATCTCGTCCATCTCCAGCCGCTCATATCCCTGCTGAACCAACGCCTGGATCATCTCTTGTGAAGCCTCATTTGGCAAAAAGACGTATCCGACCTCGCTCTGCAAATCGCGCGAGGCGCTCTCGACCGCCTGGCTCAAGGCCGTGGCAACCGGCGCAAAGGGGGCGTCCTTGATGACAAAGAGTTCGTCCACGCGGGTGACCAGATTTTCCACCAAAAAGCCGACCATGCCCACCGCGGTGCTGTCGGACATGGCGAGCATGTACGACTTTTCACCGAAGGCACGGATCACTTCCTGGCGCGACGGCTCGTAGCCGGTGCGCTGGTGGATCAGCCGCGCGATCACGTCCGCGTTGTGCGCCATGCCGCGCACGATATCCATCGATGTGATGGTCATCTTGCCCTGCTCGGCAGGCGCAGTTGCCGTACGCGGCGCGGGCTTCACCTCGACGCGCTGAATCAGCGAGTGAGCCGTTTCTTCTTCGGCGGCGCCCTGAATGCGGGACCACGCCGCGCGGACCTGCTTCCAGGTATCTTCGGGATTATGACTGTTATCGATAATGACGTTGGCGCGGCCCAGCTTATCAGCCTGAGGCGGCTGAAGCCGGACGCGCTTGCGCGCGACCTCGTCGGTCATGCCGCGTTTGCCCATCAGGCGCTCGATCTGCTGCTGCTCGCTGCTGTTGACCACCCAGATGGTATCGACCATTCCGGCGATCTCGCTTTCCAGCAGCTTGATCGCCTCCACCACGATAACGCGGTGGTGCGAGCGCTTGATCAGCGTGCTGATCGCCTGCCCGATGATCGGGTGCGTCAGCGCTTCAAGGCGTGCCAGTGCTTCGGGATGCGAAAAGACGACGGCGGCCAGCTTGTTGCGGTCGATGCGTCCATCCGGTTCCAGAATCCAGCGGCCAAACATGCTCACGACCGGCTTATACGCCGGTGCGCCGGGGGCCATCGCCTGATGCGCAAGGCTGTCGGCGTCGATTGTGTAGGCTCCCAGGTGTTCCAACATGCGCCGGACCAGGCTTTTGCCGGTCGCAATATTGCCCGTGAGGCCGATCACATATTTGTTTTCCCAGCCACTCACGGTGCCCTCCACAGTATGCACGTCACTTGCTCGGTGGGATCATTGTAGCTTGCGCCCGCAATGCAGACAACCGTAATTAAAGCATAGTTCGCGCTGCATTGCAAAAGTGTTAAGGACGAATTGTGGCTGAGCCGTTCGAGCGCAGCAGCGCCATGCCCGCGTCCGCCGGAATCGCGTCGGCGTCGCGCGGCTCCTCCACCGGATCGACCAGCGCGATCAGCGTCTGGCCCGCGCGCGGCGTGGTCCCGTTGTCCGCCGTGAGGACCGTCAGCTTGCCCGATTCCTCGACGAGGAACATCGGAACCGCCGTCGGGCCGTAAAAGCGGCGGAAGGCTTCATACGGGAACTCGCGCGTGAGCTTGACCATCTTGATCACCGCGCCCTGCTCGAAGCGGCGCTGCAAGTAGCTGTAGGTGATCGTGCTGCCGAACAGCGACCGGCCCACCAGATGCAGATCCAGCGACACGTCGTGACGGCGTTTTTCCGCGTTTTGCAGCGGAAGCTGGAAGACGTTCGCCCGCCCGAACATATCCGCGAAGCGCAGCGCAGCCAGCGAGTTCACCTCGTCGTTCGACGTCAGCGCCAGCAGCCGCCCGATGCGGCTGGTGTCGATCTCGTTCAGCGCCGTTTCCGACAGGATGCTGGCGTAAATCACCGACAGGCCATCCAGTTTGGCCGCGCTGACCTTATCCCAGTTGGAATCGACCAGCAGCACGTCGTCGCAGCAGCCGCCATCCATCAGCGCCTTCGCCAGATCGCAGACCCAGGCCTGCGCGCCGACGATCAGGATACCCGTCGCGCGCGGCTGGCTGAGCTTGAGCAGCCGCGCCAACTGTCCCGCCGAGAGGCCGTAGATCGTGACAGTTCCCACGACGACCAGGAAGGTCAGCGGTACGATCTGCTCGTAGCCCGCATAGTTGACCTCGTGCAGTTCCAGCGCAAACAGTGACGCAACCGACACCGCCACGATACCGCGCGGGGCCAGCATCGCCGTAAACGCGCGCTCGCTCCACGTCAGCGGCGAGCCGAGCGTCGAGATGAACACGGCCAGCGGGCGTCCGATGAGCATCAGCACGGCCAGGAACCCCACACCGCGCAGCCCCAGGTTGGACAGCGTATCGGTTTGCAGCCGCGCCGCCAGCACGATGAACAGGCTCGACAGCAGCAGGATGCCCAGGTCCTCTTTGAACTGCACGATGTGCTTGACCGAGACGGAGTGCTGGTTGGCGAGATAAATACCCATGATCGTCGTCGCCAGCAGACCCGCCTCCGGCATGATCTCGTCGGCCAGCGTAAATGCCGCCACGACGAACATCAGCGAAATCGGATTTTGCAGGAAGTCGGGGATCAGGAAGCGCTTGAGCAGTTGAACCAGAATGATGCCCGCGATCAGGCCCACCACCGCGCCCATGACCATCGTCTCGACCACGCCCAGCAGCAGCAGGTGGGGCGCGTCACCGCTTTCGACGGCCAGCACACCTTCCAGCACCAGGACGGCCACCGTCGCGCCAACCGGGTCGATCAGGATGCCTTCCCACTTCAACACCGCCGCGACCTGCCCGCGCGGGCGCACCTGGCGCAGCAGCGGCAGCACGACCGTCGGCCCGGTGACGATGAAGATCGCGCCGACGACCAGCGACAACTGGAACGTCATTCCCACGATCCAGTACGCCGCGAACGTCCCGACGATCCAGGTCACCAGCGCGCCGACGCTGATCAGCAGGAAGATCACTTTGCGCAGGTTGCGCAGTTCGTCCAGCTTGAGCGTCAGGCCGCCTTCAAACAAGATGATGCCCACGGCCAGTGATACAACCGGGAACAGCGAGTCGCCCAACAGTTCGTCGGGGTTGACCAGTCCTGTGAGCGGTCCGGCGAAAAAGCCGCCCAACAGCAGGAGCAAAATCGCAGGCAGGCGCAAACGCCATGCAAGCCACTGCGCTCCGATGCCCAGAACGGCAATGCTGGCGATGCTGACAAGCGCGCTTCCGGTCATTTCGGTCTCTCCTGGATCAGATAGGGTCCGTAATGGAGGGGCAGTGAAAGGGCGCGGCCAAAAGCGTGCCGCGGGTGGCGCGGGGAAGAATTCCCCCAGTCCCCGGCTCCGTTCCCCGCCGGGCAGAGAATGGAGGTACGTGTAAGTACGTAACCATCCGGGGCGGCATGTGAATCCGCCCCGGATCGATTGTCGCAGAAACGAGATGCGGCTGGGATCAGGCCAGCAGCGATTCCCATTCGGCCAGCGCGGCGTCGAGATCCGCCTGAGCGGCGGTGTAGGCTTCGCCCAGCTCGCGGACCCGGTTCACTTCTCCGGCCTGGCTGGCTTTGCCCGCGTCACTTTCCAGCTCCGCGAGCCGCGTTTCAAGCGCGTGAATCGTCGCTTCGATCTGGGCCAGATGCTTCTTGCGCTCCGCCTCAGGCTTGCTCGGCCTGCCGTTTTTGCCGGATGCCAGTTCCGCCCGCTGCGGTGCAGTTTTTTCATCGCGCGCGGCCTGTCGTGCGGCTTCGCGCGCCACGACATATTCGCGGTAGTTGCCCTCGAAGACCGTCATGCCGTCCGGCTGAACGTCCCACACCTGGGTCGCCAGCGCGTCGATCAGGTAGCGGTCGTGGCTGACCAGCAGGATCGTGCCGTCGAACCCGGCCATCACCGCCTGCAGGATCTCCTGGCTGGGAATATCCAGGTGGTTGGTCGGCTCGTCCAGCAGCAGGAAGTTCGCCCCGGCCAGCGACAGCTTCGCCAGCGCCAACCGCCCGCGCTCGCCGCCGCTCAGGGTGCGGATCGGCTGGAACACGTCGTCGCCCGTAAACAGGAATGTCGCCAGATAGCTGCGCGCGTCGCTGAGCTGCATGTCGCGCACGGTCAGAAGCTCGTCCAGCACGGTGCGATCCGGGTTCAGTCCTTCGTGCGCCTGCGCGAAGTATCCCGGCTCCACCGCCGCGCCCAACCGCACGCTGCCCTTCAGCGGTGCAAGCTCGTGCAGCAGCGTTTTGAGCAGCGTCGTCTTGCCGACGCCGTTCGGCCCGATGATGGCCGCGATCTCGCCCCGGTAGAGCGTGATGTCCGGCACGGTCACCAGCGGGTGATTGCGCTCGTAGCCCGCCTGCAAACCGTACGTCATCAGCACCTTGTCGCCGCTGCGAAGCTGCGCCTTGAGCTTGATGCGGATGTGCTGCTCCGTGCGCGGGCGCACGACCAGCGCGTCGCGCTTGAGCCGTTCCAGGCGGCGCAGACGGCCCTTGGCCTGGGCGGTGTTCTGCCCGGCGATGTTGCGCCGGATGTAGTCTTCTTCTTTGGCGATGAACTCCTGCTGGGCCTCATATTCGCGCAGCAGGCGCTCGTGCCGGTCGGCACGCTGGATCTGGTAGTGGCTGTAGTTGCCGCGATAGGACTCGACCGTGCCCCAGTCCATTTCCCAGATAGTCGTCACGACGCTGTCCATAAAGTAGCGGTCGTGGCTGACCACCAGCAGCGAGCCGGGCCACGTCTTCAAGAAGCTTTCCAGCCACTCGACCGCGTTGATGTCGAGGTGGTTGGTCGGCTCGTCCATCACCAGCAGATCGGGCGATTCGAGCAGCAGACGGGCCAGCAGGGCGCGTGTTTGCTGCCCACCCGAAAGGTGCGACAGCGGCATGTCGTAGTCGTCCGCGTCGAAGCCCAGCCCTTGCAGCACCTGCCGGGTGCGGGTTTCGTACATGTACCCGCCGTCGTCCTCGAACTGGTGCTCCAGTTGGCCGTACCGCTCCATGATCGCGTCAAGCTCGTCGCCGCTGGCCTCGCTCATCGAGTCGGCCAGATCGTGCAGCCGGGCTTCGCGCTCGCGCAGAACGGCAAAGGCGGTCATCATCTCGTCCCACAGGGTCCGCCCACCGGGCAGGTCGGGGCGCTGCGGCAGATAGCCGACGGTCAGCCCCTTCATATGCGTGACTATGCCCTCGCTCGGCTCCTCGCGCTTCATCAGCACGTGGAGCAGCGTAGTTTTGCCCGCGCCGTTCGGCCCGACCATTGCAATCTTCGCGCCGTGGGGGATCTCCACCGTGACGCCCGCAAAGATGTCATTTGCGCCAAAAGACTTGGCGACATTGGTTGCGCTTAGGAGTGCCATTGTCTGTTTTTAACCTACGCAGGGAAAATCCAGCCCCCGCATTATACCATACCGAGTCTCGCAAATTTCGCGTCCTGACGCGAAGATTCTAATGCTGCGCATAGGCAACCCGCCACAGACAGGCAGAGATTGGAGGTCAGTCCATCACAAATACGCAGCCGGTCGCGGCTGGGTAGCGGAAATCCCCACGACGGCAGAAAAACGCGTAAGGGCAGGATGTGTTCCGCCCGCTGCCGGTTCAGGTCTCGGGCGTGCCCCGTAGGGGCAATTCATGAATTGCCCCATCTACAGCAAGTTAAGCATTCAGCGGCGCGATAGACGACCCTGTCCTTCGTAGGGGCGATGCAAGCCCCGCCCGCCGTCAGCAAGACCGGGCGGAGCAAGCCCCGCCCCTACGGACTCCGGGCTGTGTTTGTCTCCCCTCTCCAACTTGATGTATAGACTGGAGACATGGGTAACAAGGGGCCGGGGGTGAGGTCGCGGTGATGACTGGATCATTTTGTAAACGCGCATTGAATTACCCCTACACGGTTGCATTCCTCACACCCCCCGCCCATTTCCTCGCCCGCTTTCACTTCTTTTCCCCGGTGCTATAATTCGGGCCATGAATGACGACACCGAGATCCTGATCTCCGAAGACGATGCCAGCCCCGATCATCGCGGCGTGATGGCCGCAGCCCTGATTATGGCCGCCGTGGGCTGGATCGGGCTGTGGATTCTGGTCACCTCCACGCTGCCGACCTCGCTGCCGCGCTGGCTGTTTTTCGTGCTGCTCTACGTCGCCACGACGGGCACCGTGCTGCCCTTCGTGCGCTTCCTGAACATACGCTTCACCCGTGAAGGCGGCACGCCCCCGGCGGGCGGCGTGCTGCTGCGCCAGAGCATCTGGGTCGGGCTGTTCGTGGTCGCCTGCGCGTGGCTGCAAATGCCGCGCGTGCTCAACCCCGTGATCGCGTTCTTCCTGGCGCTCAGCCTGGTGCTGATCGAGTTCTTCCTGCGCATTCGAGAGCGCAGCGGCGATTCCGATTGATCGCGTATTTCCCCAGTTGAGGAGCTTCCATCATGAAATCTGACCTGGACCGGTTCATGCACGAGCGCGGGATCGATGCGCTGCTGATTCCGACCGACGAGACGTACGATCCCTACCGTACCTACATTGCCAACGGCGCGAATACGTCCGCGATGGCGATCAAAAAACGCGGCGAGGCCCCCGTGCTGATCGCCAACGGCATGGAGATCGACGAAGCCGCGCGGAGCGGGCTGAAGGTGTACAACATCGAGGATCTGGGCTACAGCGAGCTGCTGCGCGAGCACCGTTATCCCAACGAAGCCTTCCGCGCGACGTGGTATCGCCGCGTATTCGAGGAGTTGGGCGTGCGCGGCAAGCTGTGCATCTACGGTGTGGGCGACTTCAACGCGGCGCTGACGACCCTGCGCGTGATCAGCCAGGATCTGGGCGATCTGGTCGAGCTGGTGACGGACGACGTGCGCGGCAACATCTTCGACCGCGCGTACGAAACGAAAGACGCGGACGAGCTGGCGTCCCTGCGCGACGTGGCGCAGCGCACCAGCGAAGTCGCGTGCGCCGTGCGCGACTGGATCGCGGGGCACGGCGGCGCGGATGACACCATCGTCAAGGTAGACGGATCGCCGCTGACGATTGGCGACGTCAAGCAGTATTTGCACGTGCAGCTTGCCGAGCGCAACCTGGAAGACGGCGGCGTGACGATCTTCGCCCAGGGGCGCGACGCGGGCGTGCCGCACAGCCGGGGCGAGGGCGCGCAGGCGGTCAAGCTCGGCCAATCGATCGTGTTCGATCTGTTCCCGCGTGAGCCGCGCGGCTACTACCACGACATGACGCGCACGTGGTGCTTCGGTTACGCGCCCGACGACGTGCAGGCCGCGTACGATGCGGCGATGGAAGCGTACAGGCGCGCCGCCGAAGCGTGCAAAATCGGCGTATCGACCGGCTCCGTGCAGCGCCTCGTCTGCGAATATTTCGAGTCACTCGGCCATCCGACCGTGCTCAACACGCCCGGCACGCAGCAGGGCTACGTGCACTCGCTGGCGCACGGCATCGGCCTGAACGTGCACGAAGCGCCCTGGTTCCCCACCTTCTCCGACAACTACACGCTGCAAGCGGGCAACGTGTTCACGCTGGAACCGGGCCTGTACTATCCCGAGAAGGGCTACGGCGTGCGCGTCGAGGATTCCGTCTACCTCAACCCGGCGGGCGACCTCGAAACGCTGACCGACGTCCCGTACGATCTCGTCATCCCAATGCGGGGATAAATCCCCCTTTCGCGTGTATCTATAGGGGCAGTTCAATGCTCTTTAACTTTTGAATCCGGACAAAACCAGGGCGGGTTAGAAACCCGCCCCTACAAGCCCTGTCGGGCCGGGGGCTGCGACAGATCTCGCCCCTTTCCGTCTCCATCGACCGGCAAAAACTGGATACCAACACACGAATGACCACACCAGACACCGCTCCCAAAATGATTCTGCTCGCGTCCGCCTCCCCGCGCAGGCGGAGTATGCTAGGGCTGCTGAACCTGCCCTTTGACGTCACCCGCGCGGATATCGACGAAACCCCGCACCCCGGCGAGCACGCCCGCGACTACACCGCGCGCCTCAGCCGCGAAAAAGCGCAGGCCATCGCCGCGCGCGGCACGGACGGGGACGTGCTGATCCTCGCCGCCGACACAACCGTCGCGGACGGACCGGAGATCCTCGGCAAGCCCGCCGACGCGGACGAAGCCCGACTCATGCTGCGCCAGCTTCGGGACCGGACACATCAGGTATACACGGCGATCAGCCTGCTCGACACGGCCACTGGGCGCGCCCTGACCGACGTCTCGCTGACGGACGTGACCATGCGCGCCTATTCCGACGCCGCGATGGACGCCTACATCGCTAGCGGCGATCCGTTCGACAAGGCGGGCGGTTATGCCATCCAGAACACGGCCTTTCACCCGGTCGCCGTGCTGCGCGGCTGCTATCCGAACGTGATGGGTCTGCCGCTGTGCCTCCTGGCCGCGATGCTGCGCGACTTCAGCGTGGAGCCGCCGCCAGATGCGCCGGGCCTCTGCCTGCATCCCGACGATCCCGCCTGCGATCTCGATCCCGACATGCTCAACCGGTTGTGAGGTCAGCTTCAGGAGAAGCCATATGAAAGCGGCGCTCTCGCTCTCGCTCGAAATCACCATCTGGCTTGTCCTGTACGCGGTCATAACCCTGCTCACGACGTGGGCCGCTGAGCACGTCTTTTTCGCGCTCCTGGGAGGCGTAGCAAGTGGCGGGTTTGGAGATATCATGATCGGAATGGAAGCGATCTGCATAGCCATTCCAACCGGCGTGGTGCTCGCTTTACCGGCGACGTATTTCGCGTACATCCATACTTTTGGCCGGATTTTCGAGAAGATCGAGGCGCGCCGCGACATCGAGCACTCTCAGGGCTGACCACCGCGCGGCGTCACAATCGCTTTAGACGGCGCCATGAATTGCGGGTATAATGAGCGCCTGTGGAGAGTCAAAAACCATTCCTCATCATTCCGATGGACACTTTGGGGGGTAAAGATCGGGGGCAAAACGCTGCCGTCTTTGCCTCCTGGTTTTATAACGAGGTTGTGTGGATGCGGACCGTACGAATAGTGTTTTGGTTGGGTCTGGTCGGCGCGATCGTGCTGGCCGCCTGTGGCGGCGACGTCAGCCTGGGATCGCTTGATTCCAGCAGCGGCCTGAACCCAACCGCCCAACTCACGCTGGAAGAAGCCGAGCAGATCGCTGAAACCTTCCTGCGCGCGTGGCGCGAGAGCGACTACGAAGCGATGTACTCGCTCATCAGCCCCAACGCGCGCGAAGCCTACACGCTGGAATCGTTCTCCAACGAATACAGCGACGCGGCGACCAAGCTCACGCTCAATGAACTGGAAACGCACACCGACAGCTCGCTGCGCCAGGGCACGACCGCCGTCATCATGTACGACGTCACGTTCAAGACGGCCAGCTTTGGCGACGTTCAGGATCCCGAACGCACCATGCGGCTGATCGAGACGCCCGAAGGCTGGCGGGTAGCGTGGTCGCGCATGGACATCTTCGCGGAGCTGGCCGAGGGCGCGCGCCTCTCCCTGGACGCCAACCAACCGGGGCGCGGCAACATCTACGACCGCAACGGCAACGTGATCGCGGACCAGAACGGCCAGATGGTCGAGCTGTACATCGTGCGCCAGGACCTGACCAACGAGGACGCCTGCATCCAGGCGCTGTCACGCATCCTGGTGCTCGAAACGGGCGACATCCAGAAAAAGTTCGCCGCCTTCTCGCTCGAAACGCGCTTCCTGGTCGGGCAGGTCGATCCCGAAACGTATAACACCGAGGCCCAGGCGCTGCTCCAGCTCTGTGCGATTGGCGACGACAACGCCGACACCAATACCCGCAGCGCGCGCCGCTATTATAAGGACCTCGCCCCGCACCTGATCGGCTACGTCGGCCAGATCCAGCCCGAACAGCAGGAAGAATACGCCAAGCTCGGTTATCCTGACGGCGCGCTGGTCGGGCAGGCGGGCATCGAAGCATCGTACGAATCCTATCTGGCGGGCAAGATCGGCGCGACGCTGCGCATCATCGCCCCAACGGGTGAAGTGCTGCGCACCATCGCGTCCAGCGAGTCGGAACCGGGCCAGAGCATTTACCTGACCATCGACCGCGACCTACAAGCCGGGGTCCAGCAGGCGTTCGTGGAAGCCTACGACCTCGCCGCGCCGACCTGGGCCAAGACCTCGCCGGGCGCGGCAGCGGTGGTCATGGACGTGAACACGGGCGAAATCCTGGCGTCGGCGAGCTATCCCAGCTTCGACGTCACCCTGTTCGATCCGAACTCGAACGCCTTCAACCGCCAGCAGGAAATCTCGGCTCTCAACAGCGACTCGCGCCGCCCGCTGCTCAACCGCGTGACGCAGGCGCAGCTTCCGCCCGGCTCGACGTTTAAGATCATCTCGATGGCCGCCGGGCTGGACAGCGGCGTGTTCAACGCCAACACCGTGCGCACCTGCAACGGCATCTGGTACGGCGGGCAGTACGGCGACGGCGTGGAATCGCGCACGGACTGGTACTACCCGAACGCGCACGGCTCGATCAACTTCGAGAAGGCGCTGACCTATTCGTGCGACCCGTATTTCTGGGAGTTGGGTGTCGCGCTCTACAACGACGACCCCGACAGTCTGTTCAAGTACGCGACGCTGATGGGCCTCGGCTCCCCCACCGGGCAGGACGTTCTGCAGGAAGGCGCGGGCCTCGTCCCCGACGAAGCGTCGCACCTGCAAATGCACGGCAGCCAGTGGGGCCTCGGCTCGATGCTGAACATGGTCATCGGCCAGGGCGACGTCCAGGCAACGCCGCTGCAAATGGTGCGCATGACCGCCGCCATCGCCAACGGCGGATCGCTGTATAAGCCGCAGTTCGTCAGCAAGATCGGGCTGATCGGGGACGAGCCGGTGTATACCATGCAGCCGGAAGAAACCTCGAACCTGGGCTTCGATGCGTCCGTGTACGAAGCGATCCAGAAGGCCATGTGCGACGTCACGCTCGATCCGAACGGGACGGCGCGCTTCATCTTCGAAGATTGGTACGACTGGGAAGAAAACGAGCCGATCGTGTGCGGCAAGACCGGTACGGCCCAGACCGGCGGCGAAACGACCGCGCCCGAAGCGTGGTTCGTGTCGTTCGCGCCCCAGGACAACCCGGAAATCGCGATCGTGGTTGTGGTCGAAAACTCGTGCGAAGGCTCGGAAGTGTCCGCGCCGATCACGCGCCGTATCATCGAGGACTACTATCACCTGCCGCACAGCGAGTGGCCGCCTCTGTGGCAGAGCGGGTGCTCCACCATCGGCACGCAGTGATCCGCAGCGAGTCGACGTAACAGCCAACGGCGAGGGCAGGCGCGGCGCGTCCGCCCTCGTTTTACGTCTCGCCGTTTTCCGGCGTGCCGCGCCCCGTCTGAAAATTTGCGACAAGCCCTAACAGCCCGTAAGCTAAATGTCCGGCCTACGGACGCATTCGGGTATCCACCTATGCAAGAGATTCTGCCAACACTTCTCGATTATGATCCGGGCATGCTGGCGATCATCGCGCATCGCTGGGATGTCGATCTGCAAAAAGTCGCCAAGCACGATCAGGCGGAGGTTCTGGCCGCGGCCATGCTCGATCCGGCGCGCGCCGCACGTGAATGGGGCCGCCTGGACGACAAGGAGCGCGGCGCGCTGCAAACGCTGCTCGGCGCGTCCGACCACAAAATGCCGGAGGCGCAGTTCAGCCGCATTTTTGGCGAAATCCGGCAGGTGGGGCCGGGCAAGCGCGACCGTGAAAAGCCGCATTTGCAGCCCGCCAACATCGCGGAGACGCTGTTCTATCGCGGGCTGATCGCGCGTGCGTTTGCCGAAAGCAAAACCGGCATGCAGGCGTTCCTCTTCGTCCCGCGTGATCTGGCCGAGGCGCTGCCCACGCACGAAACGGGCTTCAAGCTTGACGGCGAAGCGCCGCCCGAGAGCGCGCCGCAGCC
>NZ_DAISHJ010000091.1:0-20901 GCF_036822615.1 Aggregatilinea sp.
GGTTCGGTTCGCACCTCCATTCTACCGAACAGGAATTTTTAAATGGCCTCTAAGTGCGCCCAGACACCACTCATGCGTAGCTGGGCGCAAATCCGTGCCCCGTTTCCTATCCACCCCATTCCAGGACCATCGCGCCCCAGGTGAGACCCCCGCCGAAGCCGATCAGGCCCAGGACGTCGCCGGGCTTAAGGCACCCCTCGGAAACAGCCTCGCATATCGCAATCGGAATAGAGGCCGCAGAAGTATTCCCATAGCGATCGAGATTGCTATAGACCTTGTTCATCGGGAATTCCAGCGCATCGGCGGCGGCTTCGATGATACGCAGATTGGCCTGATGGGGGATCAACAGATCGAGATCGCTCACAGCAAGGCCAGCCTGACGCGTCACCGCGCTGATGCCGGTAACAAGCGCACAGGTCGCAAACTCACGCACTGCGCGCCCATCCATATACATGGTATGCATCTGGTGCGCGCCATCCCGCAGGAAGGAGTTCAGGCTGCCTACCGTCGGCACCACCAGTTTTTCCCAGCCCGACCCTTCTGAGCGTAATATGCTGGTCATGACGCCGCCGGAGTCGTCACTGCCCTGTACCACGACAGCCCCCGCGCCATCCCCAAAGAGCACGCAAGTCTTACGATCCTGCCAGTCCATCAGCCTGCTCATCGTCTCTGTGCCGATAACCAGCACGGTGTTCACGCTGCCCATGCGGACTTTGCTGACGGCCAAGTCCAGTGCGTACACAAACCCGCTGCACGCCGCACTGACATCCACTGCGCCGGTATCCGTAAGCCCCAGCCGGTTCTGGATCAGGCTGGCCGTGCTGGGAAAAATGAACTCCGGCGTCGAGGTCGCAACGATGATCAGGTCAACGTCCTGTGGCGTGACGCTCGCGACATCGAGCGCTTTCTGCGCGGCAGCGGCTCCCAGGTCGGTGGACGTCTGATCGGGCGCGGCAATGCGCCGCTCCAGAATGCCGGTGCGCGGGAAAATCCAGTTCTCTTCGAGCTGCAGCGACGTCTCGATTTCCGCATTGACCATGATGCGGGTTGGCATTTCCATGCCCCACCCGGTGATGTGCGCGTAGCGTGTATTCGTGGGGCCAAAGTGGTGTCCGTTGCGGTTTGACATGGTGGTTTGTGCCGTCTCCCTTGATGAGTACGCGTGCAGCCGACATCGCACAGGTCATCAAACTCTATTACACGGCATCCACCGCGTATGTCGCAGTACCGGATTCACCGTATCGCTCAAAATGGGTGTAGCAGCCTGAAGTGGGGCGGCTCTACGTTGGAGGATTGCCCCGTCTCAAAGCCAATACGTATTGACGTTGTGTCGCGTTTCGCTGGCGCGTCAGGAAATCAAGGTTTTGAACGGGGGAAGCACGAGTAACGCAAGCTCAATGCAGCGTGTGGTGGTGTTGGATCGAAGCCGTGAGTCCCCGCACTCACTTCGATATTCCATTGTGGCTACCGGACTAGAGGTAACAAGTTTCATTGTATGCGAGTCGAAGCATCGATTCAACGCTCTAGCGTATAGGTTTTGTGAAAATTTTATCAAGCGTGCTGTTATTGGTCATAAAAATCTTTAGAATAAAAACGCATCGAAAATAAGAGGATTTCAGGGATGTTCACTGTAGATGAACACACCGCCATATCGCCCATGGGACTTATTAGCTGCCCAGTTCTTGCCGCAGCAGCGCGAAAAACGCCTCGCGGGCATACCGTTCCTGCCACGGATAGTGCCCGCAGCGGTTCAGCGTGATCAGGCGGAAATCATCCAGCACGCTGCTCAGCGGTTCCTGAATACCGGCCACCGGATGCGGATCGTAGTCGCCGTGAAGCGCCACCACCGGACACCGGATCGAGCGGCCCAATGCAACCAATTCCCCGCATTCGCGCAGCGTGCTCGCTTCCGCCCATACCGCGTTGTGGATATCGGAGTGCACCTCGATCACATCCTGGTCCGGATCGGCTATCAGATCGAAACTGTCCGTTTTGGTTTTGAGCACGCTGCCGATGAACGCCAGTGCCGCATCCCGGTCCGGATCGTCCGGATTATCGAGGCGCTGAAATGCCTCATTGATGGCGGCGCGTTCTGCATCGTTCAGGCGGCTCAGGCGCGTTTCCATGATCGACGGCGCATACTGGTTCTCGTAGACGCCGCTGCTCACCAGGATCAGCTTACGGACTGCGTCAGGATGGCGCGCCGTGGTGATGAAGCCCAGCATCGCACCCCACGACCAGCCGATCAGCGTGATGGGCAGCTTTCCATGCGTGCGCAGAACGTCGTACAGTTCGTTGACCTGCCCATCGACGGATCCCGCCGTTTGCAGCGGTTCCAGCACGCCGAAGCCGTAGGATGCAAGCGCGCGGGCAACCGGAGCCATCGATCCCGGCGCGCCCGGCCCGCCATGAACGACGGCGACGGTATAGGGCGCGCTGCCGTACAGTCTCACATTTTGCATGGTTTGAAGTGCCTTTAGTGTGGCGTGATACCGGGTGATGCGTTGGGTTCCAGGGCTTTCACACCCTCCAGGTACGCGATCATCCGCCGGTGCAGCGCGTGCGGATAGGCGTATCCAAGCTGCTCACCGACCTTGATCGCCACCTGCCGGTACAGCTCGATCGTGTTGAACAGCGCGTCCCAGTTCTCCGCCGCGCTCGCTCCAACATAAGTGTCTTCCAGCGCCCGCCACAGCTCGGGCGGCGTGTGCTGCTTCAGGCCCTTGCCCAACGCACCCGTTTTGACGGACCACCCCGTTTCGAGGCCCATCCGCCATTCCAGCATCTGGCCCACAAACTTGAGCTTCATCACGTGGTCGAGGCTGTACTTGGCGGGCAGCAGTTCGTCGCGCCAGATGTTTTTGGCGACGTAGGTCGCTTCGTGAAGGAAGACCTCGATCCGCTCCAGGTACAGAGCTTCAGCCGGCGGCGTGGGGATGAAGGCCGTGTGGGTGGGGGGTCTGAGACCGCTCGTCAGGCCGTCTTTGTCGAGCAGCACCCGATAGCCGATGTCCAGTTCGTCCGGCAGTGCGGACATTTCCACGACATGGCGCAGCCAGCCCGCTTGAATCACCGTGAAATCGATTTTCAGACGGTCGTTTTCGTACTGCGTGATGTAGGCGAATCGCTCGAAGCCGCCATCCTCGCGCAGCGGATCGCGGTACACGGCCAGCACGGGGCCGAAAGCGCCCAGCCAGGCGCGATCCTCGAAGTAGGGGCGGACGTCCGAAACGGCCAGAATCACGTCGTAGTCGGAAAACGGATCGAGCTGCGCGCCGGGAATCGTGCGGGTGCTGGTGAGCAGCACCGCCCGGACGCTGTCGCGCCGTTCGGCCCACGCGATCAGGTTTTGGATAATGGGATCGTCCATAAGCGCCTGGGTTGGCACTGCTGCTTAAGCCCGGTTCTGCCACGCGGTTTGAAGCTGCTCGTAGCTGACCAGCACGATGCCTTCCCGGTCGATGATGGCGCGCGCCTCCGGCGAGCCGACAAAATCGAAGTCCGTCCGCCGCACGCGCCAGCCGCCCGGATCGATTTCCTGCGATTCCGCACTGCCGAAGCTCGGATGCACCGCCCACTCACTGAGACCTTCGGGCAGATCCCGCAGCAGGTGCGCATAGTGGGCGGACTTCGTGTCGATATCCACGCTGAAGCTGTCCAGCAGATCGTAATCATCCGTGGGCAGACCCTGGCTTTGCACCTGCTCGATAAAGGGGTGCGACGCGACGCGCAGCGCCAGCCCGTATTCCTTTGCCAGTCCCATGGTCAGGTCGAAGATGTCGCTCCGGCCCCCACTGTGCAGACAGTGCCAATCGACATGTGTGGGCTTGAGTCCGGCAGCGAGCACCGTTTCGATCTGCGCTCTGAACTCGATCTCGGCTTCATCGAGCCTCGTGCGCTCCAACATCACAAGCATTCGTTCGATGGTGTAGAAATAGCCGTCCTCGTCCAGCAATGACGGAATCTGTTCCCTGGGCGCGAGCGGTTCCCAGTAGTAGTGGCCGATGTCGCGGATGACCGAGAGGTGAACGCCAAGGCGGACTTCGGGGTTTTCCTGGGCAAGCTGGATCGCGTGGGCTGTGCCCGGCAAAGGGGCCATCAGGCTGGTAGAGCACACGATCCCTGCTTTGAACGACTGGACTACGGCTTCGTTGATCGACTGGTACATGCCGAAGTCGTCCGCATTGACCAGCAGCAGTCGCGCGTCGCCTGGATAGCCCAGGAGTTCGTTCGTACTGGCTTGACGTGCCTGACTCATTTTTTACCCCTGAATTTTTTAACGAAACGATAAGTTGGAGGATCGGGGCGGTCGCGGGCAAGCAGGTCGCTCCGATTCCCTGTGCTGCCCCAAAAAGACAGAAACAGTATGTCACAGAGCGAGAGCGCTATCAAGCCTCTGCCGGAGCCGCGCACGCGTTTCACATGTGGAGTGTGTGGGGCAGTGGAGACGGGGGCAGATCCGGCAGGGCCTACTGCTGCTGGCGGGCGAAGTAGCCCGGCGTAAGCCCGACGATGCGCTTGAAGCTGTGCGTGAAGTGGCTCTGATCCACGAACCCGACGTCCTGCGCCACGTCCGCGAGGGGCATGCCCTGGCGCAGCAGCGATTTACTGTGCCGGATGCGGGTGTGCATCAGGTAGTCGTGCGGAGACAGGCCCATATGCTCTACAAACACGCGCTGAAAGTGGTACGGGCTGAGGTGACACGTCTGCGCCAGATCGTCCAGATTGAGCTTCTGCGCGTAACACGCCTGGATGTAGTCGCGGGCGGGCTGGATGGCACTGTCCGGTACGGCGGGGCAGGGGCGGTCGGTGGCATAGTCGCTGTAGTGCGCGATCAGTTCGGTGAGCAGATGCGCCAAAAGTCTTTCACGCTCGACGGGATCGTGATCGCGTTCGGCCAGATCGCATAACTGCCGGATCACCGCCGCAAGCGGATCGTTCACGACACGGATCGCGGTGAAAACAGGCAGTGCGGATGCCGTTTCATCCAGCGAGGCCACAAACGACCGCATTACCTCCGGCTTGATGCTGATGACGCGATAGAACGTGTTCGTGCCGGTGATGGCGCAGGCGTGAGGCTGCTGCGGATTGAGGACGAACAGCTCGCCCGGCTCAATTCGGATTTCCTCGTGTGGTGTGGTGACAGTACGCGCCCCGCGCTCGACCAGCCCGATACAAAACGACTCGTGGATGTGCCGTGGAAACGTACGGCAGACATCGATCCCTGTCGTGATGTCCAGGTCGGGCAGGTGCACGAAGCGCGTACTCGGTTGGGGCATGGTTTCCCTCTAGCACAGGGCCGGGAAGAATTTGGCGAGCATCACCAGACCGTCACTCTCGGCGGTCACGGCGTGAGGCGTGCCGCACGGGATCACGGTCACCTGTCCCGGCGCATACGGGATAACGCTGCCGTCCAGGGTGCAAATCCCGGCTCCGTCGATGACTTCGTGCAGCTCCCACTGCGCCGCGTGGGTGTGCAGTTCCAGCGTGCATCCCGGATCGACCTTGACCATGTGGCAGCTTAACTGCCCGTTCGTGCTCTCGCCGCGAACCAGATGCTTAAGGTGCACGCCCTTGTACGTGGGGTGCTGCTGCCAGTCGATATCCTCAGTCCGGATCGTTTCCCCCGCCGCCGTGATCGTGCCGTTGTCCATGCAGTTCGCGATAGGTGCCAGTGTCATAACCCGCGCTCCTGTCTGATCCCGATATACACACAGGATACGCAAAAAGCGCGCCACGTTATTGTAATTTCTTGCGGTGTTGGATGGCCTAACGGCGGGATCTCTCGATTATGGCGCGAACGCCTCCCCCGACTCAAACGCCTATGCCAACGCCTCTGGGTGGAAATGTAGTCTAAAGTTTACCAGTTCGTCATAATAATTGAGGCCTTATCAAGACCCCAATGAATTGAGGGAGCAATGCGAGTTTTGGACCCGTATCCCTCCGATGACAGGATACAAGTATGGGACGTTTTTTCCTGCTAGGATGGATTTTGTTTTTGGCTCTAACGGGAACAATCATTATTTGTCGCGCTATAGGACATATTCAAAAATCAGCTGCTTTGCAATCGCACCAATCCTTTATTTGTGAATCAGGAGAATTTTGTTGGAACTCGATTTATCCGGGAACGACATCGCTTGATGAAGCCAAGACTATCCTTTCCAAAACAGGGTTTGTATTTGTTGAACAATCAGCCTATCCACTATGTTGGACAAAACAGGATTTAGGCACCATATGTGTGTTCCAGAATCTAATAAATAATGAAGAACCTGTTGTGACAGTCGAATTATACCCAGAAGATTTGCGTCTTGGAGAAGCTGTTTTGTTATTTGGTAATCCGATATCAGCCTATTTATGTGTAGTGGGCAATGGCCTCAATCCTTATGTTCAGGCAAGTGTCTACTTTTCGAAAAATATCCTTGGCTACGCTGAGCTCCCAACCGGTTATTTACAGCAGCATTTCCAACCCGACATGATTATTAGAAAGATCGCCTTTTTTAACTTCCCCATTCCATTGTATCAATCTCATGCGTTTCCCTGGAAGGGATTTGCTTCTCAGTCAATAGTGGGAGGATGTGGAAATCCTCCAGAGCATCAATGGTATTAAGGCCATAATTTCATCGTCTCAAACCTGATATGGACTACCATTGAAAAAGGCCTCCCATATCGTTGCTCGCCCAACCAATTCTGCCGATTCCCGAACTGACTATCCGAGCGCCCCCGCCGCCGTGATCGTGCCGTTGTCCATGCAATGTGCGATAGGTGCCAGTGTCATTGCCCGCGCTCCTGTCTGATCCCAATATAAGCACAGGATACGGAAAAAGCGCGCCACGATATTGTAATTTCTTGCGGTGTTGGATGTTGGTTCGTCGGTGACGCGCGCGCTAAAAAACGGCAAGGAACGATTGGCCCAGTTTACTTGATCACCTGCCAGACGATTGACGGTCCACGGCTGAGGGAGGATTCTGTCTGGTGGTGGATATATCGGGGGCGTAGTGGATGAACAGCCTGAAGAGTGACACGCCAACGGACACGCCGAGGATATTGGCGGCGAGGTCGAGCAGCGAGGTTCCGCGCCCCGGGACAAAGTACTGCGTCCCTTCCGCGGTGAAGCCCCAGATCAGGCCGCCCACCAGGACGATGCGGGTGGTGTTGGCCGAAGACGTGTAGAGGCTCATGGTCCAGGCCCACAGAAAGCCCAGGATCGAGTTGATGATCACGTGCCCGACGGCGTCGGTGGTTTCCGTGCCGCCAAATAGCTTTGAAACCCACGTGACGGTGGTGCCTTCCCCGGACGGCGACAGCATGAGTGACGCGGCGGTGGCGGTCCAGGTGAGCGTGAGCGCCCAGCGAATCAGGGGATGCTGGAAGTAGGGGGTTAGCCGGTTCAGACGCTTCATATCAGGTCGTTTGTCTTTTCATGAGCCGCACAGGTCAACCTTATCCGGGCCGGTGCTCACTTAAGGGGATGCAGTCACGGATGCCACGGCGCGAGAGTACCAATGGTTAAGTGTACAACAAACGGTAAGATTAGGGCCTGTCCGCTGCAAAAATCACTTGATGAGGCCTGACGTATCCGTGCCAACGATAAAAACCTCGATCACGATCCCCGCCGCGCTGCTCAGTCAGGTGAAAACCCTGGCGCGCCACCTGGACAGCTCTCAAAACCGGGTGATCCAGCTCGCCATCGAGCAGTTTGTCGAAACGTACCGCGTTCGGCTCCCGCTCGATGACGAGGGCGAACCCATCCAGGGACCGCCCGGTCCGGGCGCGCATACCGATCTCGTTGATCGCGCTGCGGAAATCACGTGCAGCGATCCGCAGCGGGTCGTCAATCGCGGAGACGTGTACTGGCTGCAGCGGGAAGGGGCGGACGATGCGGAGCCGGAAATCCGCCACCCCTACGTGGTGATTCAGGAGGACGTGCTTAACCACAGCCGCCTGGATTCGGTCGTGGTGTGCGCGCTGACCTCAAACCTGAAGCGCGCGAGTTATCCCGGCAATGTACTGCTCGATGCAGACGAAGCGGCCCTGCCCAAACAAAGCGTGGTCGAAGTGTCGAAGGTCTCGGCGATCGAAAAGACGCAGTTAGGCGAGTACATCGGCTCCCTGAGCGAGCCGCGCGTCGGCCAGATCCTCGCCGGGATGCGCTTCTTGCAGTCCTCCTATTTCTCCCGCTGAGCAGGTAAAGACCGCTTTACCTCCTTGCAGGCGAGCTTTAACCTGCTCTTGTCGTGCGTTTCACGCGATCCCTGTAAAATGTCGAACGCGTTAGTTTCTGACACGAAAGGGGAATTTGAACGTGCGCAAGCTGCTGCTAATGTTCTTGACTGTCGTGATGGTGGTGGCCGTTGCGGTTCCGGCTGCAATTGCCCAGGAAGACGAGCCGTTCCAGCTTACCATTCTGCATACGAACGACACCCACGCCAGCCATGATCCAAATTCGAGCGGCAACGGCGGCGTCACCCGCCAGGCGGCGGTCGTGGAGCAGATCCGCGCTGCCGTGCCAAACGTACTGCTGATGGACGCGGGCGACCGCTTCACCGGCTCGCTGTTCCATTCGTACTACAAGGGCCAGGATCAGGTCCAGATCATGAACCTGATGGGCTACGACGTGATGTCGCTCGGCAACCACGAGTTCGATCACGGGGACGAGACGCTGGCTGAATTTATCCAGGGCGCGGATTTCCCCGTGGTGACGGCTAACGTCGAGTTCGCCGGGTCGCCGTTGGACGGGCTGGTCGATCCGTACACCATTTTGGACGTCAACGGCGAGCAGATCGGCGTGATCGGCCTGCTGACGGTGGACACGACGCACAAGTCCAACCCCAGCGACGCGTTGGTGTTCAGCGACGACTACGCCGGGATCGCGCAGCAGTACGTGGACGAGCTGACCGGACAGGGCATCAACAAGATCATTCTGCTGACGCACGAGGGCCTCGGCCTTGATGAGATCGTGGCGGAGCAGGTGACGGGCGTGGACATCATCGTCGGCGGCGACAGCCACACGCGCCTGAGCAACCAGTACACGGGCGCGGAAGCCGGTTATCCGGTGGTCGTCAATAATCCCGAAGGCCAGCCGGTTTACATCGTGCAGGCCGACGATCAGAACGAATTCATGGGCCGTCTGAACGTGACGTTCGACGCGAACGGCGTGGTCACGGGCGCAAGCGGCGACCTGATCCTGCTGTCGCAGTACATCGCGCCGGATGACAACATGACCGCCCTGGTCGAAGAACTGCGCGCGCCGCTGGCCGATCTGCTTGTGCAGCCGGTCGGTGAAACCGCCGTGGCGCTCGACAATGAAGGCTCGCTGTGCCGCTTCGAAGAATGCGCGATTGGCAACATGATTGCGGACGCGATCCGCCAGGAAACCGGCGCTCAGATCGCGGTCATGAACGGCGGCGGCATCCGCGCCTCGATCGACGAAGGCGAGATCACGCTGGGTGAAGTGATCACGGTGCTGCCGTTCGGCAATCTCGTCAGCACGTTCGACCTGCAGGGCCAGTACGTGTGGGACATGCTCGAAAACAGCGTCTCCCGCTGGAACTCGCCCGAGGGCGGCACGGGCCGCTTCCTCCAGGTCTCCGGTCTGCGGTTTACCTGGGATCTGAACCAGGAAGTGGGCAGCCGCATCGTGAGCGTGGACGTGTGGAACGACGCCACGGGCGCGTACGAGCCGCTGGACCTCGACGGCGTATATTCGGTCGCCGCGAATAACTTCACGCGGGGTGGTGGGGATGAATATACCATGCTGGCCGAGCACGCCATCGATCCGTATGACTATGGCCGTCCGCTGGACGTGGTCGCGGCGGACTACATCCAGGCCAACAGCCCGGTTGCGCCGGAGCTTGAGGGACGTATCACCGGCCTGAATCTGGTCCGGTAAGCTTCACGACTGCGTAGTCTAATAAAACCCTCCTGGGGCGGGATGCTGCCGCAGGAGGGTTGTTTTTACCTCAGAGCGCTGGCTCCGCGTAATTATCCACAACTCTGTAATGTACAGTGCCGCCTCAATAGATAAATATCATAAAAATGCATGGAGTATGACACTCGACTTAATGGTTACATGTCCCGTACGATAAAAAAGCGAATAGCCAGACTGGAGAAAGTTTATGAAATTTAAAGGCTTCTTGGTTCTGGCGGCTGTCGCTGCACTCTTCACCGTACCTTTGCCGCTCCACGCACAGGACTGTGGTCCCTCCATTTCAGTCAGTCCCACAAGTGGGTTTGCGGGGACCGATTTCACCTTCACCCTGTACTGCTTCACTCCTGGGTCCACTGTGAACGTCCACGTTTCCAGCCCGGATGGCAGCGCCACGTGGGATGGACCCATTGCCATCACTGCGGCGACGAACTACTTCGTCATCTACGTCTATCCCGAAGATCCCGGCGGGATGTACTCGGTGTGGGTCGATGAGGGCGGAGTGATGCTCGCTTCGTCAGCATTCCAGGTGATTGGGGTCGATCCCCCACCGTCTTCGGGCGATTCCAGCCCTCCATCGGATTCCAGCCCGCCGTCTGATTCCAATCCGCCGTCTGATTCCAATCCGCCCGCAGATTCCAGCCCTCCGGCTGACTCGAATCCACCCGCAGACTCTAACCCTCCCGTTGATCCCAATCCACCCGCTGATACGAATCCCCCCGCCGATCCCGATCCGGCTCCTGATACCAGCGCAGACGCGCCGCTCGTGAGCAGCTTTGTTCTGCCCGCCGATGGCCCCTGTCAGATAGCTCCGTGGGGGGATGCCCGTGTGAACGTCCGCGCGACGCCTTCGACCAGCGGCGATCTGGCTGGCAGCTTGCAGCCCTTCACCGGCTACGATGTGCTGGGTCGCGCCGATATGAGCGACGGCACCTGGTACGAGGTGAGCGGCGGCTGGGTGGCTGGCTACGTGACGCAGCAGGGCGGCGACTGTGGCGGTGTCCCGGTGACCTATCCGCAAGGCGCGGAGAGCGACCCGGCAGGGGAACCGGCTGAGGTTGAGGATGCACCCCCCCTCGCCAACGCAGCGGCTCCTCAGCTTCTCAAGTACTCGGTCGATTTGCAGGACACGTTGAGCGACTGCCCGCAGATCGCAGCCGAGGCGCAGGAACTGCCCGTCTACGTCCAACTGGATCTCGCCGCGATGGGTAACGGCTGCGACGAAGCGGACGCGATGCTGGCCGATGTGGTGTTCGGCGTCGCGCCGGAGATCGTGCCGGGCCGGATTCGCTCCGCGATGATGGAAGCCTGCCCGGAAAAACTCGCCAGCCTGTCGTCATACCTGGGCGAGCTTTATGATGACAACGGCGGGCTGTGGCAGCAGGTTGCCAACGGCCTGACCGCCGAGAATGCGTGCACCGTGGAGGAAGAACTTCGCCAGGGGCACCTTCCGCTGGAGTTGTGGCAGGGCAGCCTGGAGACGGTCGTGCAGCTTTCCGCTGCGGTTTGCCTTGACGTAGACGCTGAGCGTGCCGAGGTGCTGCTGGAAAAAGCGCAGGCGATGAGCCTGGACCCGGCAGGGTTGGCCGTAGACTGCGGGCAGATCCAGATCTTAAATTTCGGGGGGCGCAGGCGAACTGTTGAGCAAGACCTGCTCGAAGACGCGCTGCGTGAATGTGGTTACACCAACCCGTTGAGTATCGAGCTGATGCGGCTCGGTGCGTTGCTCGTTAACACGGACATCGCGCGCCTGCTGCGCGAAGCGGACTTTTATGCGTTTTGCGCCGATCCGTTGGGCACGATAAAAAGTTATGAAAAACCCGAGAAGCCGCTCGAAAACGTTCCGCAGTTTAACTGCCCTTTGACTGCCGCTCTGCTCAGCACGTATGGCCCGGAGCTGACCGAACTGGAGTTGTACAGTATTCTGCACAGCCCCAATAGCTGTCAGGCGGCTGTTGACTACATCAACACGGGGCAGGTTCCGGGAATAGGGGGCCCGCTGCCTCACTGTTACAATGCCGGTACGGAGCGCTTCGAGGTGGACGGCGATCCCGTCACCAATCTGGACTGGAACGACGTGCACGCCTGGGACGACTACGTGACGATCCTCAACGATGAGGATCTGTGCGAATACTTCCCCGTGATCATCAATCCGCGCGATGTGGATCGGGATGGCGTGCCGGACGAAGAGGATAGCTGTCCTGACGAAGTGGGCGTTGGGTTGGATGGCTGTCCGGTTGCCTTCAGCCGTGAGAATTCCGCGTTACCAACCGGAACTGCTGCTAATCAAGTGCTCTACGCGCAAGCCGGTGTGCGGCTCGCGCCCGGCGAGGTACGCTGGCTGCCCTATGCTGCGCCCGAAGCGATCGCGCAGGTGACCAGCAGTCTCTTCGCCGCCAATACGGTCGATCACACCATCGCGCTCGCCAGCCTGGAGAACGGCCAGCTCAAGCTGACCGGCGTCGCGCCGGGGCAGACGGTGGTGACCCTGTTCTACACCGATACCAACACTGGTGAGACAGAGTCGGTCGTGTTTGCGATCGAGGTGGCCGAGAGCGCGCCGCCGAACATCGTGCCCGTTGCCGATCAGACCCTGGTCGTTGGCGACATCGTGGATCTTCCCGTGCATTTTGAAAACGCGGACGGTCGCGTGCTGATCCTCACCGCCGAAACAGGCGCGCCAGAGATCGTACTGGCGTTCGTCTCAGCCGCGCCCCAGGTGGTGCACGAGGGGCTGGTCAATCTGATGGCGATCTCGCCGGGTAGCGGTGAGATCACGATCAGCATCATGGAAATGGGCGATAACCCGCACGTCGTATCGACCGTAACTTTCACAGTGAACGTCGTGCTGCCCGGCGCTGCCGCCGCACCTGCTGCCCCGCAGCTTGCACCCATCGCGGCGCAAAGTCTGGCGATTCTGACGGAACTACGCATTCCGATCACCAACAGCGGCGCGCCATTCGATGAGATCGCCGCCGTGTCGTCCAATCCGCAGGTAGCGATCGCGCAGATGGTGAACGGCGAGATCGTGCTCACCGGCGTGCAGCCGGGCATGGCCGTTGTGACGCTGGTTGCGCGTGCCAACGGCGCCGCCAGCAGCGTGATGTTCAACGTCACGGTGACCGCTGCCGCTGCGCCACCACCGCCGCAGGAAGTCGTGCTGGACCCGACGTTGCTGGAAGGAGATCCGCATGCGCTCGTCCATATCCTCGATCTGCCAGCCGATCTGCGGGCGGCTGCCTTCCCGGATGACGCTTCCCGCCCGGTTGCCGTGTTCCAGGCGCAGCCGGACAGCATCTACGTGCTGCGCGGCACCGATCCGGTGCTGCTGCGCGAGGATGCCCACTACGCGGTGCTCGATCCGACCGGGCAGCGAGTGGCGTACCTGACGAGTGATTCGTTCCTGCGCATCCTGGACATTGCGCAGGGGGTGGCCGCTCCGGTGGACGATACGCTGCCGCTGGCCGATTTCCCGCCCGCGTGGTCGCTGGATGGCACGGCTCTCTATCTCACGTTCACGGACGGCATCTATGTCTATGACCTGAGGACGCCCGATGTCGCGCCCCAGCTCGTCATTCCGGGCGGGTCGGCACCTTCAGTATCACCTAATGGGCGCTATATCGCCTATGAACTGGCGCAGGGGGACGGGATCGGGATCTTTGTCGCGGCGCTGGCAAATGTGGCCGAGAGCCGATCGCTGCTGGAAGACGGCGCGACGTGCCTGATGCCCCTGTTCGCAACAAACTCGCTGAGCCTGTTCTTCACGTGCGAAGTTGAGAGTGAGCCTGTGATGTTCCGTGCTGGCATTCAAGGCGTAGAGCCGCTCCTGGTGAATATGACCGGCTGGCATCCTGCACCCGGCCCCATTGACGGCTACTTTGCGTTTGATGACGGCAGCACGATCTATCTGGCGAGCGAGGATCTAAGCTTCGTGGCGCCTCTGGTGCAGATGTCCAACGCGCAGCTCAGTATGCTGCGCTGGCCAAACAGCGTCAGCGCCGAGTAAGGGCAGGCGAAGCGCGGACTACGGCATCACGTGCCTTGTAACCGACTTTCACGCTTGGCGTCGTTCTGGCCGAGAATCAAAACGCCCGCCAGTATCACTGGCGGGCGTTGCCGTCGATGTGCTGAGGAAGCTCGGCAAGGGTTTCGGGAAGAGTCTTTTCTTCGTTGTAACACGGGATCTGGATAATGAGCTTCATTGTACTGGCCTCGATTGCTCACAATTTGCTCTTTATTCTATACTTCGTTTATTCTTTTGCAATTGTCGCTGGTGGGGTGATTTTCCGGGGTCGCCGGTCGTTTCGAGAGAACTCAAGTGGTTCGAGGAACTAACATGAGTGTAAACCGCGCTGAACTTCGCAGTGTTCCGGCTGTTACGCGCCGGGATAAGGTGATCCTCGTTGGCCTCGTCTTTTTACTGTGGGGGCTTCTTTCGTTTACATACCACGCGGTTTTTGTCTCGCCCGACGGCAACTACGATTTTTACCCGCGCTGGTACGGCTCGCGGGCGATGCTGGAGGGCAGAAACCCCTACGACATCGATATGAAAACCGAAAACGTAGCGGGGACGGATTACGAAGCCTATCACCTCAAACACCAGGAACTGCACTTTCTCTACCCGGCCACCATCACCTACATTCTGCTGCCGTTCTGGGGCTTTCCGTTTCCGGTGGCGGTCAGTCTCTGGTCGGGTTTGCAGCTTCTTCTCTTGCTTACACTGCCGTTGGTCGCCTTCTATTTACGCGGCTGGACGTTAAAACCGCTGATCGTCGTGCTGGTCGTCGTGTTCTCGGCGCTGCTTTATTCGTATGCGGTGATCACGTTCGTCCTCGGGCATTTCGTCATCTTCATTCTGGGGTGTCTCGTCATC
The DNA here is from genome assembly GCF_036822615.1 of Aggregatilinea sp. Taxonomy (NCBI): domain Bacteria; kingdom Bacillati; phylum Chloroflexota; class Anaerolineae; order Aggregatilineales; family Aggregatilineaceae; genus Aggregatilinea; species Aggregatilinea sp. Next base: position 14,799 of record NZ_DAISHJ010000091.1, read on the forward strand.
GCGTGGTGGCAAATCGACGCCAATCACCCGTGGCTTGCGGCGCTGGCGCTGGTGGGTGCGACGATCCGTCCCGAAGGCATGATCTTTGTCGCCGCGATTTTGCTTGAGGTGCTGCTGACGCGCCGTTACAAGATCATTGTGATCTGGGCAGGTCTGATGGCGGGCGTGTTCCTGATCTCGGTGGCCCAGATCGGCTTCTGGATCGGGGACTTTTTACACGGCATCCGTTTCTACCGGGATACCGTCACCGATACCGCGTTCCCGTTGGATGTCCTCGGGGTTCGCAGCCTCGAAACGCTGATCATGCTCGGCGTGGTCGTGTGGGGCGTCTGGCTGCTGTGGCAGCTCAGGGTGATCCCCGCTCGCGAACGGTTCCCGCTGCGCCTGTCCGTGTTCATCCTGGTGATTCTGCTCGCCGTGCGCCAGTCGAAGGATTACACCTACGTTTATGCGCTGCTCCCGATGTGGGTACTTCTAACCACATCAAGACCGTATTCCTGGAATACGGCGCTCGTGCTGGTGCTGCTTGGCATGACGCGTGCGATCCAGACGATCACCTCCACGCCGCTCCAGCCTGCCGACGATCAGCCGGTTGCGGTGCTTCAGGTGACGCAGCTCGTCATGCTGTTTTCGATGCTGGGCCTTGTAACCTACCATTGGCTCCACGACCGGCTGCAAACCTACACCGAGCAGGCGATTTGAGTGATGCAGCCCGCCGACATGGTTCAGACTTCCCAGGCTAAGCCGCGATTTGCGTCGCCCGCATCGATAGCGATCCCTGTGGCGATTACACTGTGGGCGGCCTGCCTGCGGGTGCTGCCCATGCTGCTGTTTGGGGGGCCAACCGCGTATCATTCGGGCGGGCTGTTTTACGCGTTTGCTGCGGCGATCCGAAGCCACGGCTTCGCCATGCCGGAAACCATTCCCCACTATACGAATGGCGGGCTGCCGTTCGCCTATCCACCGCTGGCGTTTTATCTGATTGCCGCCCTCGACAGCATTTTTGAGCAGGGCCCGGTCCTCATCCTGTACGTCAACGTCGTGTTTTCGATTTTGGTCGTCCCGGCGTTTTACCTGCTCACGCTGGCTTTGCCTGACTTTTCCAGGGCGGGGCGTGTGGTCGCCACATTGGCGTTCGCCACGCTGCCTCTGCTCATCGCGGAGCAGCTTCCGGGCGAAGGGCTGGCCGAGAGCACCGGCCTGCTGGTGTTCGTCCTGTTCCTGCGGCAGTTGTTACTGGTGAAGCCGTCGTCCACGTGGATCAGCCGGGCTGGGCTTGGCGTCCTGCTGGGGCTGAACGTGCTCATCGCACCCGGTACGGCCTATGCCGCGCCTGTCATTTACGTGGTTTACGTTCTCGGACGCTTCTTGAAAGCGCCGAAGACCCGTCACGCCCGCCGCCGGATCGTTCTCAACGCGCTTCTCCCGGTGGCCGTGAGCCTGATCGCTGCCAGCCCGTACCTGATCGCGGTGGCATCGCGCTACGGCTTCGGCCTGTTCCTGCGCTCGTTCGGCAGCGAGCATTCGCATCTGGGATCGTCCCTGATCGTGACCCTGGACCTGTTTTTCATGCCGGGGAAGGGATACGTTTTTCCCACGCTAGCCCAGATGCTGACGCTGTGGGGCGTGCTTTACGCGGTGCTGGCTCGCAAGCAGTTTTTGCTGTTCCTCATGCTGTTTCTGGTGCTCGTGCCGAGCGAAGGTCCCTGGCTCTACTCGGTGCCCGTTGGCTTGATGGCCGGACTGGCGTGGCAGGGTGTGATCGTGCCCGGTCTGCGGACGGTTGCCAGCACGGTGCGCCCTGACAGTGACGTTCGCCGGGTGCAAAATCTGCTGTTTACCGGCTTCCTCCCGGTGCTGGTGGCGCTGGCCCCGATCTTTGCCGAAATCGCCTACGACCGGACGACGGCGCCTTTTTACTACGCGTTCGTGACGGATGAAGAACTGACGGCTTTGCAGGAAGCCCAGGCGCACAGCCAGCCGGACGATACTTTCCTCGTCTTCGCAAACGAGATCGAATGGTTCCCTGAACTCACCGATCGTACTGTGCTGAACGTCGTTTATGGCACGGAGTGGATCCCGGACAAGTACCGCGCCATTCGGGACTTCAAACAGCAGTTGGACGACTGCGCGGCGGCGCAAGAACTGCTTCTGATTCTGGAACAGAATGCACGGGCCTATCCTGCCTACTTCCCGCTGCCGGATTATCTCTATATCTCGAAGGAAGCGGAAGACCTCCAGCGTGGCAATCCCGTGGCCAGCGAAGCATTGATCGCGGATCTGCGGCGCGATCCCTCGTTCACGGTGGCGTTCGAAACGCCCACCACGATCGTTTTTGCTTACCACGCCGAGCCGTAGATCTGCGCGCGTGTTGGGCATTCGCAATATAAGGCGTACTCCTGCACGAGAGGCGGCCTGATGCGGGTATAATGGCGGTGTGCAGCCGGGGTTCTCCGAGAGACACAATGCCACCTAAATTTCTGACCACCTCGAAAATCGCGCAGGCGGTGAACGTACATCCCAACACCGTGCGCTACTACGAACAGTGTGGCTACCTCCCGCAGATTCCGCGCACGCGCAGCGGCTACCGGCGGTTTTCCGAGGCGCACCTGGACCAGATGCGGCTGGCGCATCTGGCGCTGCAAGGACCGTTCCCCGGCGGGCGCTCGCTAGTAGAGTCGCTGGTGAAAAAAGCGGCAGCCGACGATCTGGGCGGCGCACTGGAACTGGGCTTCGCCTATCTGGCGCGCGTGCGCGGCGAGCTGATCCAGGCGGATGCGGCGATCGAGTTCCTGGAGCGGTGGGCGCAGGGCAGCTCGTTCGATTTTTCGGACGCGCAGTTACGCATCAAGGAGACCGCGCGCCTGCTCGACCTGACGCCCGATACGCTGCGTAACTGGGAGCGCAACGGCCTGATCAGCGTGCCGCGCGATCCGTCCAACGGCTACCGGCAGTATGGCGCGGACGAGATCGGGCGGCTGCGCGTGATCCGCATGCTGCGGTTGGCGGGCTACAGCATGATGGCCGTGCTGCGGATGCTGCGCCTGTTCGACCGGGACCGGCAGGCCGATCTGCGGCAGGCGCTGAACAGCCCGCTGCCCGACGACGATATTCTGTCCGCGGGCGATACGTGGCACACCACGTTGAAAGCCCAGGAGCGCCGCGCGCTGGGCATCATCGCGCAGCTCGAAACCATGATCGACAAACGCCGCCGCCCCAACTACGCCTGATCCCCGGCGCGGCATCCAACCGTGCCCAACCCTCCAATTGGCATCCAAGGTTTTTGGCATTTCTCAGGTTCAAAAACGGCGCAACCTTCCAACTGTCCCCCACCCCTTTAAACTGGGAACTGTGACCCTGATAGCAGAGGAGGACTTCAAAACTTGTCCCAGGTACACGTTCGCAATTTGCAGAAGTCGTACCAGGTCCCGGTGCGGGAAACCGGGCTGAAGGCCCTGCGCGGAGTGATTCGCCGCCAGCACTCCACCGTAGAGGCGATTCGGGACATCAGCTTCGATATCGAGCCGGGCGAGGTCGTGGGCTTCATCGGGCCGAACGGCGCGGGCAAAACCACGACCCTCAAGATCCTCTCCGGCCTGCTGCACCCCACGGCAGGCGAGGTACGCGTGGCGGGGGAAATTCCCTGGGAGCGCCGGGGCGATTACCTGCGCCAGATCAGCATGGTGATGGGCAACAAAAGCCAGGTGATGTGGGACATTCCCTCGCTGGACTCCTACGCGGTGCTGGGCGAGATCTACCGCATCCCGTCCAGTGAACTTCAGCGGCGCATCGACGAGCTGGCCGCCATGCTCGGCGTGACCGATCTGATCGCCAAGCCGGTGCGCATGCTTTCGCTGGGCGAGCGCATGAAGTGCGAGCTGGTGGCCTCGCTGCTGCACCAACCGGCGGTGCTGTTCCTGGACGAACCGACGCTGGGCCTGGACGTGTCGGTTCAGCGCCGCCTGCGCGAGTTCATCCGCGAGTACAACCGGCGCACCGGGGCGACGATCATCCTGACCAGTCACTACATGGCGGACGTAGAGGCGCTGTGCTCGCGGCTGATTGTCATCCACGAGGGCAAGCTGATCTACGACGGCGCGCTGGCCGGGTTGCTGGAGAAGCTCGCGCCGTTCAAGCTGATCCGCCTGACGCTCGACGGCGATCACGCGGACGGCGCGCTCGACCTGCCGCCGCAGGCCGAGCTGATCGAGCGGGAAAACGGCACGATCACGCTGCGCGCCAGCCGCGCGGATACGTCGGCGGTGACGGCCCGGCTGCTGGGCGCGCTGCCCGTGGTGGATCTCGCGGTCGAGAACCCGCCTATCGAAGCGGTGATCGACCAGATCTACACCGGAGGAACGGTATGAACGTGCGCGCGGGCTGGATGCTGGTGCGGCGCACGTGGTCGTCGTGGATGCAGAGCCGCAGCTTCTTCTTTCTGCTGGCGTTCGGCTGGCTGATCGGGCCGCTGATCTACCTGTTTGTGTGGGCCACGGCGGCGGGGCAGGGCGCGGTGGACGGCTGGACGCGCGGCGAGTTCGTCGCGTACTACCTCGTGCTGATCAACGTCAACCAGATCACGTACTCGCAGACGTACTGGACGGTGGGCATGATGATCCAGATGGGCAGCTTCAGCCGCCTGCTGCTTTATCCGATGGCCCCCGTCTTCGACGCGATTGCATCCGAGATCGCCGGGAAGGTCGTGTATATGACCTTCGTGATCCCGGTGACGGCGGTTCTGGCGCTGATCCTGCGCCCGACGCTCTCGACCACGGTGGGCAATGTCGCGCTGTTCGTGATCGCGCTGGGAATGGCGTGGGCGCTGCGTTTCTTCCTGGGTTATGCACAGGCGCTGCTGTCGTTCTGGTTCACGCGCACGGATGCGCTGCTGGCGGCGCAGGAGGCGCTGGTCTTCGTGCTGGCGGGGCAGATCGCGCCGACCGCGCTGCTGCCCGCGCCGCTCGATCGACTGGCGCTGCTGCTGCCGTTCCGCTACATGCTCGGCTTCCCGGTCGAGCTGCTGATGGGGCGGCTTTCCGGCGCGGAGATCCTGACCGGGTTCGCGCTGCAAGGCGGCTGGCTGCTCGTGGCGCTGAGCCTTTACCGGCTGACGTGGCGGCGCGGCGTGCGGCACTATACCGCGGTGGGAGGCTGAGATGAGACACTACATCCGGTTGGTCTGGAAATTCCTGCGCGCGTCCGTGCAGCAGGAGATCGCTTACCCGGTCAACTTCGTGATCAGTCTGGCGTACGGGCTGATCAACCTCGCGGGCGGCGTGATCGGGATCGAGGTATTGTTCGGGCAGGTGGACGACGTGCGCGGCTGGACCTTCGCCTCGACGCTGGCGATCCTGGGCGTCTACATGACGATCGGGGCGCTGCGCGGGCTGTTCATCTCGCCGAGCCTGGACGCGCTGGCCGGGATGGACGGCGACGTGTGGACGGGGCGGCTCGATTACGTGATGCTGCGCCCGGTGGATATCCAATTCCTGGCGAGCGTGCGCCAGTGGCGGCCCTTCGCGCTGATCGATCTCGCGCTGGGGCTGGGCGTGCTCGTCGCGGCGGTGACGCAGCTCGACGCGACGCTGTCCGCCGGGCGGATCGCGGCCTTCCTCGCGCTGCTGGCGCTGGGGATGCTGGTAATGTACTCGGTGCTGCTGGCCTTCGCCGGGATGATCTTCTGGAGTCCCGGCTTCCTGTTCGGGTGGGTGTTCAACGGCCTGTTCCAGATGGCGCGCTACCCGGTCAGCCTCTATCCCGGCGGGGTGCGGCTGGTACTGACGTGGATCGTGCCGGTCGGCGTGATGACGACCATCCCGGCCCAGGCGTTGACGGGCGATCTCGCGCTGGAGACGGCGCTGGGCAGTCTGGTGTTGGCGGTGGCGCTGTTCGCCGGGGCGACGGCCCTGTTCCGTACCGGCGTACGTCGCTACGCCAGCGCGTCGAGCTAGCACAGTAGCGGCTGCGGTTTCGCAGGGGCGCGTTGCGACGCGATGCGCCCCTGCTATATTAAATGCGCGATCTATGAACTTATAAAACCAAAAACCAGGGCGGGTTAGAAACCCGCCCCTACAAAACCCCGTTGGGCGCTGCCTGTCTCCCC
>NZ_DAISHJ010000092.1:0-20546 GCF_036822615.1 Aggregatilinea sp.
TCACCGCGACCTCACCCCCAGCCCCTCTCCAGTCTGGGCTGGAGAGGGGAGAAAACCGTATTCCACCCGGTTTTTGTTTTGTTCCCCTTCCCTCCGCTTGCGTGGGGGAAGGGGCCAGGGGATGGGGGCAGCGCGCAGATTGCCGGATTCAAGAGTTAAAGTGCATTGTTCCACCCGCTGAGCGAACCGCCGGGTTATCCCGACGAAACCGGCCATCCTGCCGTTCTTCCCGTTCCAGCGCCGACTGGAGCGGTGAATTGGGCCGCCGGGCGCGATCTGTTTGTCTTTTTGTTCTTGCTTTTGGCGAACGGCTAACCGCTGCTTTTGTGAGGAGACTGCATGAGACGTCGTTATGGAGTGTGGGGCGTGCTTGGGATGGCGGCGCTGTTGGTGGCGCTGCTGGCTGCGTGTGGATCGTCGGATTCCGGGGATTCGGGCGTGGTGTTGATCGAAGACGGCGCGGACCAAACGCTCGTCGCGCAGACGGCGTGGGCGCAGCAGCATCCGACCGTCACGCCGGGACCGTCGCCGACGGCCTCGATCACGCCGATGCCGTACGTGATGCCGACGACCTCGCCGGACGTAGACACCACGCAGCCGATCACGCGCGTAGGCTCCGAAGAGATCACGCTGGACGACTACCAGAAGCGCGTCCGGTTCGAGCGCTGGCTGCCGCTGCGCCGCCTCGCGCGTCAGGTCGAGTCGCAGGGCATCGAGCAGACGCTCGACCTGACGCTGGCCGACAATCAGAACACACTCGCGCTGTTTGCGACCCTGGCCGACAGCTACAGCTTCGGCGTGCAGGTGCAGCGCATCCTGGTGATCGAGGCGATCGCCACGCAGGAAGCGATCCGGCGCGGGCTGGAAATCGACCCGACGCAGTTCGACGCCAAGCTCGCGCTGTATCTGGGCCTGCAAGTGGGCGACGGCGGGCAGCTTCCGCCGGAGTTCGACGAGAAATACGCGGCCTTCCTGGACGAGATGAAGACGTACACCGGGCTGTCGGAAGAAGAATTCCGGCACATCGTGCGCGCGCAAACGCTGTACGACGAGCTGAAGTTCCTCATCGGCCAGGAGCCGGAAGCGGTCCAGACCGGCGAGGTCAACGTTGGCGTGAGCGTGCAGGATATTCTGGTGAGCAGCGAGGCCGACGCGGAGCAGGTGATCGCGCGGTTGGAAGCCGGGGAAAAGATGACCGACATCGCCGCGTCGTTTGGGCTGACCTCCTCCAACGGCGAGACGTCGCGCACGATCGGTATGGGCGACAAGTCGCTGCCCGCCGACGTCGTGAGCGCGGTCTTCGATGCGGAAGCGGGCGAGATCATCGGGCCGTTCGAGCTTGACGCGGGCTGGTACGTGGCGAAGGTCGGCCAGCCGGTGTTCGACGTGCCGCAGCCGGAGGATCTCGACGCGATGCGTCAGCAGTACTTCCTCGATTGGGTCGAGAGCAAGATGGACGATCCCGATTACACGGTGGATTACGACAACTGGGTCGAGCTGACGCCGCAGGAGCCGCTCCCGCGCGACGTTTCGCCGCTGCTGGTCGAGGAAAACATGGTGCTGCCCGCGTCGTCCAGCGCGCCCGAAGATCTGGGGCTGGCCGATCCGCAGCTTCAGGCGGAATTGAATGCTGCCGCGCCGGAGGGCACGGTCGAGCCGCTGCCGGAAGCGACCGAACCCGCGCCGGACGATATGACCGACGCGACCGCCGCCGCGACAGAAGCGGCCCAGTAGGCGGGGGTGCGGATGGGCGATCAAAGCCGAGGGGACGTGCTGCGTGTCGCGCTGGTGGGCACCGGCTTCGGCGCGCGGGTGCAGCTCCCCGCGTTTATGGGACTTGCCGGGACGTCCGTCGCGGCGCTGTGTGGCCGGTTCGCTGAGAAGACGCGGCGCATCGCGGACGAGCACGGCGTGCCGGGCGCGTATACCGACTACCGGCGCATGCTGGACGAGGTGCAGCCGGACATCGTGAGCATCAGCACGCCGCCGGTTTTGCACGCCGAGCAGACGCTGGCGGCGTTCGAGGCGGGCGCGCACGTGCTGTGCGAAAAGCCGCTGGCGATGAACGTGACCGAAGTGCGGCAGATGCTCGACGCGGCGCAGCGCCGGAAGCGCGTGCACGTGGTCGATCACGAGTTCCGCTACTTTCCCGCGCGGTACTACCAGCGCGTGCTGGTCGATCAGGGCTATGTGGGCCAGCCGGTGCTGCTCGAAGCGACGTTCATGTCCCCGATGCGCTGGAATCTGGCGCACCCGTGGACGTGGTGGTACGACGAAGCGCAGGGCGGCGGGCTGTGGGGCGCGATCGGCTCGCATTACGTGGACGCGTTTCACTGGCTGCGCGGGCGCGATCCGCGCGCCGTGACGGCGGTGCTGAGTACGTCGCCGCGCTACGCCAACCGGCCCGCGCCGGACGGCGATGGTACGCTGCCCGTGACCGCCGACGACAGCGCCGTGGTGACGATCGAGTATGCGAACGGGCTGCGCGGCGTGATCAACCTGTGCGCGGTCGCGGCGGGTGAGGCGCGGCGGTTGGCCGTGCACGGGACCGAGGGCGCGCTGGTGGTCGAGGACGATCTGCGGCTGATGGGCCGTAGGGGCGACGAACCACTGCACGAGATCCCGATCCCGCCGGAATACGAGCCGCCGATGTGGGTGCCTGAGGGCGTCTTGAACCTCGGCCCGTTCGCCAAGCTGGCCGGGCTGATGATCGACGCGATTCACGGGCAGTCGGTGGTGCAGCCGCCGACGTTCGAGGACGGGCTGATCGTGCAGCGCGTGCTCGACGCGGCGCGGCGGTCCAGCGCCGAGGGGCGGCGGGCCGAGATTGCCTGATGGCAGCGGTTAGCTGTCAGCGATTAGCCGTTAGCCACAAGCACCAACCGCGCAGCCGTAGGGGCGGGCTTGCTCCGCCCGATGTGCACAGAGCCGGGTAGGGCAAGCCCTACCCCTACAAAACGCAGCGTAGGTGGTTTTGCACCCATCGGATTTGGTTATCCGCTGAATGGAAAGGGCGCGCATGAACAGGAAACAGCGATTCACCTTTGCTTCGGGCCTGCTGATTACCGCGCTGGCCGCGATCACGATTCTGGGGCTGGCGATCCCGGCGGGCGCGGCCCCGTCCGCGCAGGACATTCCCACGCCGACGCCCTATCCGGCGGAGAACACGCCGTATACGCTGGACGTCGTCGGCGGGCAGGACGCGACGCTGACATTCCCCGCCGTGGAGCAAGAAGGCTTCCGGCTGGGCGAGACGACGGCCCTCTCCAACTATCCGCGCGGCATGGAGTTTCGCGTTACGGCGGAATCGGACGGCGGCCCGATCCAGGATGTGATCTTGTTCGTGACCCTGGTGCACGGCACGGGCAACCGCGCCGTCGCGGAGTGGGACGCCGAGGCGCAGGAATGGGTGGCGCGGATCTGGGAAACGGGCAACATGCAGCCCGCGTGGACGCCGATTTCGGTCCACTGGCGCGTGCGCGACGCGGCGGAAAACTCGATCGATACCGAGCCGCAGCCGGTCGAGTATGCCGACACGGGCCGCGAGTGGTTCCGCATGGAAAGCGAACATGTCGTGTTGTACTGGACCGGCTTCGGGGAAGACGATCCCGACACCGTCGCGCAGACGATGGCCGACGCGATGGCCGCGACGCACCCGCGCCGCGTGGCGGGTTTTGGCCGCGCGCTGAGCTATAAGCCGGTGGCGGTGGTGTACCCCGACCGCGAAACGCTGGCGGAGACCGTCGGCAGCGGGGCGGTCAGCGACCGGTTTGCGGGCATCACCAGCACGGAATGGGGCATGAGCATCCAGGTGCTGCGCGGCACGGATTACGCGCCGGGCAACGAAAACTGCGTCTGGGCAACCAAACCCGAAGACTGGACGATGGAGCGCCGCATCAACACGATTTACAGCGTGACGACGCACGAGGTCACACACCTGTACCAGTTCGACGTGCTGGGCGGGTCGCTGGGACCGCAGTGGTGGTCGGAGGGGCAGGCGGACTGGTTCTCGCTCGCCCCCGGCAACTACGACGAGCGGCTGCGTGCGTTGGAGCCGCTGCAAGACATGCCCTCGCTGACGGGCGAAATCGGCTGGACCCGCATCGAGGCGGACGGCTGTTACGCGCTGGCCTACGACATGGGCGTGTCGTTCATCAACTTCCTGCTGACGAACTACGGCGGCATCGAGACGCACCTCAAGATCGCGGAGCAGATGCGGCTGGGCACGTCCGTCTATGCCGCGGTAGAGGACGTCACGGGCAAACCGTTCCTGGACGTGGAAAACGAGTGGCGCACGTATCTCGGCTACCCGGCGCTGACCCTGGCGGACATCGATCCGGCGTCTGCGCTGGAGCCGCCGCTGGATACGAGCATCGCGGAAGGCGATACGCTCGTGCTGCCGTCTACGCCCTTCATGGCGCCGCTGTACGAGGAACCCGGCCCGTACGTGCTCTCGAACGCGTCGTGCTTTGCCGGAACGCAGGTGACGGTCCTGCGCGCGGGCAGCCTGGACGGCGTCGATTACTACGAAGTGGACTGTATGGGCATGACCGGGTGGATGTCACGCGATCAGCTTATCGGGCCGGAGTCGTAGATCGGCCCCCGTTGCGCGCCGACAACTGGCGAAGTGCCTGAACACGCCCCTCCGCTGCCACCCGGCGACGGAGGGGCGTTTGCGTTTCCAGGCGGGATCGAGGGGCGCGCGTGGGGTGTTATGTCCATCCGCGCGGCAAAAGTATATCGTTTGTCACTTCAAATATGCGGAAATGCGGACGTACGATGATTAATAGACACACAGCCGTGGCTGCCGCGTGCACCCCAGCCTCATACTCCCCCCGCACCGTTCACCGTAGCTGCAAGGAGGCTGCCATGTCCCGCTCGTTCGTTTCCGTCGCCGTACTCATCGCCGCGCTGACGCTTGTGTCGGCCCTCTACACGTATTACCGCGCCCAGGTTTTCACCACGTCCGATCAGCTTGCCCGCAAGGGACTCGTCGCCACGCGCCGCGAGACCGCGATCTTTTACGCCGGGGTGACGATCGTCGTCGGGATCGTCAGCTACTACATCTATCGCGCGATGGTGCGCGCCTCACCGGACGCGGCGGCAGCCCGGTTTCTGCTGCTGGCGATTGCCGTGGGGCTGGCCCTGGAAATGATGGCCGCGCTGGTGTTCAAGATGAAAGGCATCGCGGATTTTACCGTGCTGCACCTGCTGCACATTGCGGTCTACGGCTGGATGCTGCCGCACGTCTTTCCGCTTTGAGCGGGATCGCGCGCAGGCTGGAGCTGCGGCGGTAAAAAACGCGCCCCAGCCGGGTCGTCATCAGGACGATTTGCCAGGGCGCACATTGACCGGTATCAGCGCCGGATAGGCGTGGGCGGGTCGCTGGCTGCGCGTTATTTCGCCAGGACGCGCGCCAGATCGTACAGGTCCTGATCCAGCGGCCTGGGCTTGCCGACCGAATCCTCGTGTTTGACGGTCGTGATTTCGCCTGCGCGCTGCACGGCGATCACGCCGCTTTCGCCCGCGTCCAGGCATGTCACTGCCTTCGCGCCCAGCCGCGTCCCCAGGGTGCGGTCGAACGCGCCGGGCATGCCGCCGCGCTGGACGTGCCCCAACTGCGTCACGCGCAGCGAAAATCCGAGCTTTTCCTCGTGTTCCGCGAAGTAGCGCGCCAGTTCCTGCGCGTCCAGGCTCGCGCCTTCGGCCACGACGATGATCGCGTGCGCCTTGCCGCGCTCGTAGGCCAGCCGGATCTCGTCGGCCAGCAGTTCGGGGTTGGTTTCAAATTCCGGCAGCACAACGGCTTCCGCGCCGCCCGCGATGCCCGCCATCAGCGCGAGATAGCCGCTGTTGCGCCCCATCGTTTCGACCAGAAACGCGCGCTGGTGCGAGGAAGCGGTGACCTTCAGGCGGTCGATGGCTTCCAGCGCGATATTGAGCGCCGTGTCTACGCCGATGGTGATATCCGCGCCGAACAGGTCGTTGTCGATGGTGGAGCCGATGCCCACGACCTGGAAGCCCATCTGGTGCATCGCGTACGCGCCGGTCTGCGAGCCGTTGCCGCCGATGACGACCAGGGCCTCGATGCCGCGCTGATTCAGCTCGCGCAGGGCTTCGCGCCGCCCCTCTTCGGTCTTGAATTCCGGCGCGCGGGCGCTGCCCAGCACCGTGCCGCCGAGTTGGATGATGCCGCCCACGTCGCGCGCGCCCAACAAACGGAAATCGCCCGACATCAGGCCCTTGTACCCGTGATGTACGCCGTAAACCTCCCAGCCCCGGTCGATGCCCGTGCGCGCCACGGCGCGGATCGCGGCATTCATGCCGGGGGCGTCGCCGCCGCTGGTGAGGACTGCTATGCGTTTCATGATTTTTCTCCCCTCACTGCCATACGCTGCCAGGCGGAATCTCCGCCGCTGGCGCTGTCCAGAGTACTATACGCAATTTCCACGCGCCAGGATGCGATTCCGCACCTTGATTTTAACATGCTCGCACTACCTTCTGCTGACCGGCCCGGTTGCGCCGCACGCCGGGTCCATGCACAATCGATTCCGCGCGGCACGAAAAGGGGGATCGATGGGCATAGTTCTGGCAGTGAGTATCGCGGCGGCGCTGGTGTTGATCGGGGCGGGGGCGTGGACCGAGGTTCGTTCGCGGTGGGCGGTGGCGCTCGTGCCGGTTCCCGTGGTGGATGAAGCGGCTCCGGCAGCGCCGGAGCCTGAACCGCTCGCGTCGCCGGGCCTGCCGCGTACGCTGGCGCTCGGCGTGCGGGCGGCAGTGCGGAGGCACCCCGATCCCATGCTGGCCGTGATCGAGACGGTCATCTGGATGCTGGTTGCCGCGACTTGGATCGATCACCTGCGCGCGCCGCGATCCGGGGTCGTGGCGCAGGTGGTGTGGGCGCTGACGATCGTGCCGCACGAAGCCGGGCATTTGCTGTGCGCGCCGTTCGGCTGGACGCTGCAATTCGCGGGCGGCTCGATCTGGCAGGCGCTGATCTTCGTGCTGCCCGCCGTGGTCGCGTTCGTGCTGCGGCGGCAGATCAGCACCTCGCTGTTGTTCTGGGCGATGGTGGGGCACAGCTTCCTGAACATGGCCCCGTATATTGGCGACGCCAGCGCGCGCGATCTGCCGCTGTTGTTCGGGCTGAGCAAGGATCACCACGACTGGTGGAACCTGCTGGGGCATTACGGACTGCTGGACTACGACAGCCTTTTTGCGGCGGCAGCGGTGATCGTGGGGTCCGCGATCCTGCTGTGGGCGGTCCTTACGGGGATCGCGGCGGCGTGGCTGCTGCCGCGCCAGGGGATCGGGGCGTCGCCGCGTTTCGAGGGCGGATTCTGGCGCGCACTGTGGGATGCGCTCCGCGCCGGGGCGGCGGAGGACGGCCTGGAAACGGACGGCGGCGAAACTGGGATGGCGTAGGGGCGTCTATGGGTGCTCATGATGCGCAATTCACAGACCTTCACCGCCGTTCGATCCGACTGCGCGATTACGATTACAGCCAGGGTGGGGCGTATTTCGTCACGATCTGTGCCCATCACCGGGCGTGCCTGTTCGGGGACGTGATCGGGGACGGCGTGGAGTTGAATACGTTGGGGTGTATTGTCGAGGATGAATGGTTACGAACGCCCGCGATTCGTCCGCAGGTGACACTCGACGCGTATGTGATCATGCCCAACCATTTCCACGCGGTGTTGTTCATTGATGGGGATCGCGCGCATCCCGTAAGGGCGTATTGCAATACGCCCCTACACAAAAACACGCCAGCCGACCATGTTCCTTCACTCCGTTCACCGTCGCAAACCATTGGGGCAATCGTGCGGGGGTTCAAGGGAGCTGCAACAGCAAAAATCAACCGCAGGCGGCTCACGCCCGGCGATCCGGTCTGGCAGCGTAATTATTACGAGCACATCATCCGGGGCGACGACGATCTGGGCCGCATTCGTGCTTATATCGCGCTCAACCCGCGACATTGGGCGCTGGACCGGGAAAATCCAGCAGCGCACAAAAAGAGGCTCCCAAACGGGAGCCTCATGGATTAAACGTCGGTTCCGGGTGTTATTTCATGCGGAAGGCGGAGGCGATCAGGTCCGAGTCGAACTGCTCGCTGATTTCGCCCTCGACCGCGTAGCGGTAGAGCGCCGCGACGTAAATGCCGTTCAGCGTGGAGCTGATCAGACCCAGCCCGACCAGCACCGCCACCAGCATCCCGACCAGCAACACGACCCCGAACACCGAGCCAGCCGAAGCGATGAAGATGATCATGGGCACGGTGGCGACGATGATCGCCAGCCCCAGCAGCCCGAAGATCATCCCGATGCTGAAATTGCCCACGATCTGTTCGCCCCAGGTGCGCTTGAGCAGGCTGGTGCTGCGCTTGATGGCATCGACCGGGCCGATATCTTCCACGACCAGGATGGGCACAACCAGGAAGGTCGCCAGATTCCACCCGAAGCCGATCACCGATGACACGATGCGCCCCACGAGGCCGCCGCGCTCGCTGATGGCGCGCAGAATGACGCCTACCGTCGCGGAGATAGCGGCATAACCGAGAATCTGGCCGACGTGGGTGCGGGCGATGTCGATCCCGTCGCGCAGGGTGGGATCGCCGCCGCGCAGCCGGATCATCGCCGCGCCGACCAGCGCCGTGTTGGTGAAGATCACCACGGTGTACATCACGAAGTAGAACAGGAAGCCGACGATGATGCCTGCCGGGCCGAACTGCCCGTTGGTGCTGACCTCATCGAACAGACCCGCAAGCGCCATCGGCACCGCGAAGGTGATCATGATGATCACGCTGGCGATGAAGGACACCAGCGGGAATAGAATCAGCTCCTTATCGGAGCGCAGCACCGCGGCACTGGCTTTGACCAGCTCCCAGCTTCTCGAAAGTCTAGTGAACATGAGGTCCCCTTTTGCAATGACTCTATGACTGCCTCCAAGATATTTTTATTATGCTTCTAACTTCATATTTGTGCTGGAATAGTGGATACCATTCGACTGACATTTACCTGACAGCCGCGTGAATCCCCGACCCACATTGCCCGATCTGGCACCTGCCCGTATAATGCGCTGGGATCGACTGCCGCGCCTCCGGCCCGGCGATCGCGTCGAATTTACTACCTGCGACCCTGCGGGTTGGGGTATTATGGACGTATAAAGCCTCCCTGTGTAGTGGATCGGCCCGGTGCTGTACGGGGCAGCGCCACGACCTGTCGTGACGCGCTCGCTCTCCGCATTTTTTCCGACTGGCGCGCAAACATGTTCGATCGGGGGAGCGCGGTTCAAAAGAGTAGCCACTACCTTGTTTCAGGAATAAAAATTTTGTACGGCCAAAATATCACTTTTGTGGGCATCGCTGAAGGCTAGCCAGCAAAAAGTGAGGATCGTATGCGTTTGATTCTGGTCCGAAATGGGCAATCGCAGAATGGCGACCAGGGGGAGGACCACGGCCTGTCCGAACTGGGAAAGCAGCAGTCGGAGCTGCTTGGGCAGTGGATGAGAGCTTATGAGCCGGGGATCACGGCGTTGGTCAGCAGCCCTGCGCGCTGCACACGCGAAACGACGTCCATCCTCAGCCGCTACATCGATGCGCCGGTCAGCGTGGACGACGACCTGCGCGATTCGGATCGCCACCTGTTGATGGAACTGCCGCGCCTGGTGCATCCCAGCGATGTGGGGCCGCACTACTACATTCTCCCGCACGACAACTACTACCAGCGCTTCGCGGAACAGACGCGGCGCGTGGTCAACCGGTTGATCGAAAACCCGTCCTCGATTCGCACGGTGGTCGTGGTATGCGAGACGGGCTTCGCCGCGACAACGGTGCGGATGCTGCTGCGCTGCCATCACATGCACATCTGGATGCATCACACGGCCATGCACTACCTGACGTGGCAGGAAGGGCTGTGGGATCTGCGCGGGGTGAATTACATCCCGCACCTCAGCCACGATATGCTGACGATTTAACCAGGACCAGCACCAGCAGTTCGCCGTCAGCGATCAACGTGTTGTGTTTACTTTGTATGGCCGCAGTTGTGCCCGTTGCGGACAAAAAAGCCGTGCGTATGTGCACGGCTTTGATTTTGCTCCTCGCCAGAGCGTGTTATGCACTTCTGCCCCCTTTCCCCCACGCAACCCTGTTGCGCCGGACCCCGGAGGGAAAAACGGGCGGAGCAAGCCCCGCCCCTACGGATCATGAGATCAGTGGACGAGCGAGAAATTAGTTCTCTCGCTCAAAAAGCGCATAACGGCCTCTAGAGTAAATGGCTAACGACTGCTTGCCGCTACACCTTCACCAACTGCGAGAGGTACTGGCGCATCATGAGCGCGGCGGTCGCGCCTTCGCCCGCTGCCGACGCCGCCTGCTTGGTGCTGCCCGCGCGGATGTCACCTGCCGCAAAGACACCCGGCATACTCGTTTCCAGCGTGGGCTTGGTGACGATAAAGCCCCACTGGTCGGTTTCGATGCGGTCTTTGAAC
The DNA here is from genome assembly GCF_036822615.1 of Aggregatilinea sp. Lineage (NCBI taxonomy): Bacteria > Bacillati > Chloroflexota > Anaerolineae > Aggregatilineales > Aggregatilineaceae > Aggregatilinea > Aggregatilinea sp. The sequence continues at coordinate 10,486 of NZ_DAISHJ010000092.1, forward strand.
GGCTCGCAGTTTGGCTCCATGCCGATCAACACAAACACGCCGTCGGGGTGATCGATGCGCTCCTCACCGGTGCGGCGGTCCACGAGGCGCACCCCGTCCAGCTTGCGGTCCGGCGTCACCAGGAGTTCTTTCACCTGCTGCCCGGTCATGATCTCGATGGCGGCGCAGTCGTGCACTTTTTGCTGCAGGGCAAGGCTGGCGTGCGCTTCATAGTCGTATTCGAGGATGGTTACCTTGTCCGCGAACTGGCAGATGTGCAGCGCTTCCTGAAAGCCGCTGTTGCCGCCGCCGAACACGTAGACTTCTTTGCCCTTGTAGAACGGCGCGTCACACGTCGCGCAGAAGTGCACGTTGATGCCGATCAGCTTGGCTTCGCCACGCACGCCCAGCCGCTTGTAGTGGCTGCCCGTGGCGATCAGCACGGCGTTGGCGCAGTAATCGCGCCCGCTGGCGGTCCGCACGATGCGGTACGCGCCGTCGTCGTCGATCGCAACGACTTTCTGTGCCTGCAAAATCTCCACGCCGAAGCGCTCCGCCTGCCGCCGCAGCCGGTCGGCCAGATCCGCACCGCTGACGCCCTTGTCGAAGCCGGGGAAGTTGTCCATCTGGCGCGTCAGCCCGACCTGCCCGCCGACGCCGCTCTTTTCGATCACCAGCGTCGAAAGCCCCTCGCGGCTGGTGTAGATCCCGGCGGTCAGCCCTGCCGGGCCGCTGCCGATGATGATGATGTCGTAGAAGTCTTTGCTGGCTTCCAGATGCAAGTCGAGCTTGGCGGCCAGCTCTTCGTCGCTCGGCTCGACCAGGATCGAGCCGTCGGGGAACAGGATCGTGGGGATGCTGCGCATGCCGTGGTTGATGCGCTCCACCTCGGCCACGGACTCGGGGAACTGCTCGATGTCGATATACTCGTAGTGCACGCGCTGCTCGCCAAAAAACGACTTGGCGCGGCGGCAGTCGGGACACCACGCGGCGCCATACATGCGGATCGTCTCAAGCGGCGCGCCAATCGATTCGTTTGCTGCGTCAGTCATGCAATTCCGTTCCTTTGTGCTGAATTGATACTTTAAGTCCAAAATATTAAGCGATCCCGGGCCGGGCCGCAACGTTTCGCCATGACAGCCGAACCGGTTGGGCGGGCGTTTGGCATCAGGAAAACGAGAGGGTCACGAGCGGGAAAAGTGGCTATATTTCATACTGTGACCGGCTCACCTGGGATAACCCTATGACGCATCCATCCGCACCATCACCGGAACGAGACAAGGGCACGGCGCGCATCGAGGCCTTCAGCGACGGCGTGCTGGCGATCATCATCACGCTGCTGGTCTTCGGGATTCAAGTGCCGTCGCGGGAAACGGTCGCGCAGGACGGTTTGCTGCGCGCGCTGCTCGACCAGTGGCCGATGTACCTGGCGTTCACAGCCAGTTTTTTCTTCATCCTGGTGATGTGGATCAACCATCACCGCCTGTTCCTGGCGATCCGCCGCTCGGACAACACCCTCATGCTGTTGAACGGACTGCTGCTGTTCGGGATCAGCCTCGTGCCGTTCCCCACGGCGGTCGTCGCGGAATACCTGGATCACCCCGAGCAGACCGTCGCGGTGATGGTCTACAACGGCTGGTACTTCGTGATCGCCATTTTCTTCAACCTACTGTGGCGCTACGCGGGTCATCACAACCGGCTGTTCGACGCGCAGACCGATCCGGCGCTGGTGGCGTTCATCACGCGGCAGTACTCCGTCGGCCCGCTGCTGTACCTCGGCGCGGCGCTGCTGGCGTTCGTGCATCCACTCGTCAGTTTGCTGGCGAGTATCGCGCTGGCGGTGTTCTTCGCGCTGCCGAACCGGGACGTGGATCGCCTGATCGGGCAGTAGGGGGCAGGCCGGGGAAATAAGTAGGGGCGTTGTGCACGCCCCTACGGAAAACGTTATGCGAGTGGCCCGCGCAGTGAGCTACCGGGTGGCCCAGGTAATCAGGCCGGTGTGGATCGGATCGGCCAGATCGGCGTGGTGGGGCAGGACGCGGACCGATACGCCGCGCCGCCCGGTGTTGGCATAGTTCAGCGACTTCGAGAACTCGTGCACGTTCTTGCGCCCGTTCCCGTCCGGGCCGCAGTACTGCATGTTGCGCGCTTCCCCGGCGACGATCTGCCCCCGGCTGTCGAGCGGACCGTAATAGACCTGAACCTCCACGTCGTCGGGCGTCAGATCGCCCAGGTCCACCCACGCCTGCACGTTGAGGTCTTCGTTGACCTTCAACTGCTCCGGCTTCACGTCCACGTTGACGATCTTGACCTTGCTCCACTTCGCGCGCACGGTGTTCTGCCAGTCCGCGAAGGTTTTGCCGCGCGTGATGTCCGGCTGGATGAGTGTCTGGAAGCGTTCGTGTGACGGCATGTAGTAGTCTTCAGTGTACTCGCGCACCATGCGATAGGTGTTGAAGAACGGCGCGAGCTTCTTCACGCTGGACTTGATGCGGCTGATCCAGTCGCGGGGCAGACCGTCGCGCCCGCGCGTGTAAAAGCTGGGGATGAGATCGTCTTCGAGCAGGTTATAGAGCGCCTGCGCCTCGATGTAGTCCTGAAGATCCCATTCTTCCTGATCGTATTCCTCGCCGCTGCCGATAGCCCAGCCCAGCGACGCGTCGTAGGCTTCCGCCCACCAGCCGTCGAGGATGCTCGCGTTCAGGCCGCCGTTGTAGATGACCTTCATGCCGCTGGTGCCGCTGGCTTCCTTGGGGCGGCGCGGGGTGTTCAGCCACACGTCGATGCCCTGCGTCATGTAGCGGGCGATGGACATGTCGTAGTTTTCGAGGAAAACCATGCTGTGCCGGAATTCGGGCAGCTCCGCCGTTTTGACGATCTCCTTGATCAGCTCCTTGCCGGGGTGATCGTGCGGGTGCGCCTTTCCGGCGAATATGAACTGCACCGGGCGATCCGGGTTGTTGACGATGCGGGCCAGCCGTTCCTTGTCGCGCAGGATGAGCGTCGCGCGCTTGTAGGTGGCGAAGCGCCGCGCGAAGCCGATGGTCAGCGCGTCGGGGTTGAGGATTTCGCTCGCGCCCTCGATCTCGGCCTGGGTTGCGGCGCGGGCCTGAAGCTGCGCGCGTAGCTTGCGCCGGGCCAGCGACACGAGGCGCTCGCGCCGCCGCTCGTGGGTGCGCCACAGCTCGGCGTCGGGGATGCGCTCCACGTCTTCCCACACCGCCGCGTTATCCGGCTCGTCGCGCCAGACCGGGTCGAGGTAGCGGTCGTAAAGGCTCGCCATCTCGCCGCTGAGCCAGCTTTCGATGTGGATGCCGTTGGTGATCGCGCCGATCGGGATCTCGTGTTCCGGCACTTCGGGATAAACCCACTGCCACATCGTGCGGCTGACCGCGCCGTGAAGCTGGCTGACCGCGTTGGTGGCGTGGCACAGCTTGAGCGCCAGTACGGGCATGCTGAACAGGTCGAAGCCGCCCATGTTCTCGCGCCCGAGGTCATGGAATTCCTCGCGCGTGAGACCGAGCGCTTCCCACAGGTAGGGGAAATGCTCGTCGATCAGGTCGTAGCCGAAGCGCTCCAACCCGGCGGGCACGGGCGTATGCGTGGTGAACAGATTGCCTGCCGCGCAGACATCCGCCGCTTCCCAGAAGTCCAGCCCGGGATGCTCCTGCATCATCACGCGGACGCGTTCCAGCGCGAGGAAGGCGCTGTGACCCTCGTTCATGTGGCAGACGGTCGGGCGAATGCCAAGCGCTTCCAGAAGCTGCATGCCGCCGATGCCGAGCAGGATTTCCTGACGGATGCGGGTGCGCTTGTCGCCGCCGTAGAGGCGGTCGGTCAGGTCGCGGATGCCGTCGGGATTGTCGGCGTGGTTGGTGTCGAGCAGGTACAGCGGCACGCGCCCCACCTGGACCTTCCACACGCAGACCTTCGCGGTGACGTCCGCGATGGGCAGCTCGATAATCAGCGGCTCGCCGTCGGCGTTGTAGACCTGCTGCACGGGCAGGTTGGGGTAGTCGTTGATCGGGTACGACTGCTGCTGGTAGCCGTCGGCGTTGAGGTACTGGTGAAAGTAGCCCTCTTCATACAGCAGACCAATGCCGACCAGCGGCAGGCCCAGGTCCGACGCGCTCTTGAGATGGTCGCCGGACAGCACGCCGAGGCCGCCGGAATAATTACGCAGGCATTCGGTGAGACCATATTCCATCGAGAAGTACGCAAGGTACGGCTGGTCGAACTCGCCGTAATGGCGGCGGTACCACGTGCGCGCCTCTTTGCTCATGTAGGCGTCGAAGCGGCTGCAGACGCGGTCCAGATTTGCCATGAAGGCTTCATCGTGGGCGGCAGCTTCCAGCGCTTCCTGGCCGATCAGGCCCAACTGCCAGATAGGGTTGTGCTCGGTTTCTTCCCATAAATCACGGTCCAGGCGACGGAACAAAGCCATTGCTTCGTGATCCCAGGACCAGTGCAGGTTGTAGGCTAACTCGCGGAGACGCTCAAGGCTCGGGGGTAGATTGGGTGAAACATCTACCATCGCTACGGGTTTAATCATGTCTAAGCTCTCCTGTAGATACAGGCGGCCCCTTGTCGCCGCGCAGCGCGGCCAAAGGAAACGGTTTCAGGGGGTCGAAAAAGGCGTGCTTAGCATAGCAGGGGGCGTGCGTTTTGCCAATTAAAACGTTTTACAAACGCATTTTGTGCGCTGGACAACAAAAAACCGGGACCCAATGCAGCAGGCCCCGGAATGGAAGACGCATGTGTGATATGAGGTCGATTGTGCGCTACGAATCTGTTTTGAGGGTCATCAGGAACGCGATTGTGTCGTTTATGTCGCTTTCCGGCCAGTCCGCAAAGCTGGGCATGATGTTATCGAAGCCCTCGACGACATACGCGCCGGGATCGACCAGCGACTGGTGCAGGTACGCAACGGCGTCCATGCCTTCGACCATGTTGCCCGCGTCATTGCCGATGTCTTGCAGCGACGGGCCGACGATCACCTGATCGGATTCGATCGAGTGGCAGGACGCGCAGTTGGCGGAGAACAGTTCTTCACCGTGACCGGCATCGGCGTTGTCGATGTCTTCCTGGCTGACGGTCTGGGCGATTTCCGTCCCGGCCTGTTCCAACTCGTCGCCTACATCAGCCGCGGTGTCTGATGCCTGGGTCGCGGCCTGTTCCAGCGCTCCGGCGGCTTCCGTCGCGGCGGTTTCCAGCACGTCGCCCGCCTGATCGGCAGTGTCGGCTACATCGGTAGCCAGATTCTGGACGCCTTGCTCAAGATCGGTGTCCGTGTTGTCCGACTCGTCGTCGCTACCGCATGCAGCCAGGGCGAGGACGAGCACCAACGCACTCCCTAACAATGCCATTGACCAGCGTCGTTTCATTGAGAATACTCCTTCCATCCATTACGATTACGTCTCAGTTCCGGCCCGCCTGAGCGGGGAATGCGCTTTCTACCATGCGTGTGGTGACGTATGGCGTCAAACGCTTCGCAAACAGACTATAACAGGGCGCGTTGGCGCATGCCCAGGTGCACGCGGCGGAAACTGACGGTAGGAAAGGCGCACGGATCTTACTATAATGGTCCTGTTCGTTCGTCCGCTTCGTGGACGGTTATCCGGCCAGCGTCGCACGAATATACCTCCCGTTACGTGTCGCTGGGTTCTCATAGTCATATGCTCCTTATCGCCCGTTGAGTTTCTGTCGTAGCCATCGTACGGTCGATCGCATTGTTATCAATAGTTCGAGCGAGATTGAGTCCTTACGTGCACCGCTACCTGCTGCTTTGGGCAGCGGCAGCGATCATTCTGTTTACACTGATCTCCGCGCTGCCGCAGGTTCCATCCGCCATTCCGCAGGGACGTGACAGCGGCATCTACGCCTACATCAGTTGGATGGCCGAAAAAGGCGTCAACCTGTACCGGGACGTCTGGGCCGACAACAAGCCGCCCGCGCTGTATTACGTCAATGCGTTCGCGTTCGCCATCTTCGGGCCGGATCGCTGGGCGCTGTGGTTCGCCAACGCGCTGCTGCATCTGGCGACGGTGGCGACGGTGTTTGCCGTGCTTCAGGCGGTCTACCGGCGTTCGACGGTGTCGCTGACCGGCGCGATGATCTATGCCGTGCTGGCGCGGCATCCCGCGCTTATCATCGACGGTAACCTGACCGAATCGTATGCGCTGCTGCCGCAGGCGTTGTGTATGGCGGCGGGGTACTGGTTCCTGCACCGGCCTTCGGACAAGATGGCGCTGGCGGTGGGCATCACGGCCAGCGTTGCTTTTATGACGCGGCAGACATCCATCGGCGCGCCGATGATGCTGATTCCCGCCGTGCTGGCGGTGCGCCATCCCGTGCTTTACGATCCGAAGCGCTGGCGCTGGCTCGCGCTGATGATCGCGGGCGGCGTGGGCGGACTGGTGGTGCTGGTCGGGCATTTATGGCTCGAAGGCGCGCTTTCGATCGCCATCGACGCGATGGTCAACGTGCCGTTCGAGTTCCACCGCTGGGTCGATCGCAAGTTCACCCCGGCCTGGGCGACCGTCTTCACCACCGTGACGTCGAGTAATTTCTGGCTGGCGATGGGCGCTTACGTGCCGTTCGCGCTGGGCGGGCTGGCCCTGGCTGCGCGCCATACCGTGTCGATCCTCAACGGGCGCATCCATCACGCCGACGAAGCGGCCACGCGCCGCACGTGGGAGGTGTGGATCGCGCTGACGTTCATAGCCGATCTCGCGCTGGCGAACTCGACCAATAAGAGCCACGGGCACTACTTCCTGTCGCCGATGCTGGCGCTGTCGTTCATGATCGCCGCCGGACTGGTGGCGATGTTCGATTCACGCCGCCGGACGCGCTGGGTACGCTGGGGAAAGCACATTTATTGGGTGCTGGCGATGACGGTCGCCATCGTGATCCAGGTGCTGGGTTACAAGGCGATCGATTCGCTCTCCGAGAGCAAGCTGGCCGGGAAGGCGATCATCGATCCACTGCCCGCATACGTGGCGGCGCACACCGATCCCGACGACATGGTATTTGGGTGGGGCGTGGGGTCGTCGCGGATCAATTTCCAGGCGGGCCGCCTCAGCCCGACGCGCTTCCACTACGGCTACCCGCTGATCGTGCCGGACGCGCCGACGCAGGCGCGCATCGAACAGACCGTCAAGGATCTGGAACGTAACAAGCCGGTGATGGTGATCGATACGACGTTTATCGACGGCAAGCGCGTGCCGCCGCTGGACCCGGAACGGCGCATCGCGTGGTGGGCGCTGGGCGGGCGGCGCGACGTGGCGAACCTTCAGCCGATCTTCCATTTCGTCGCGGATTACTGCGAGCTGGTGGATCGCGTTGAGAACGCGGACATCTACACCTGCCGTTACGACGGCGACGAGAAAAAAGACGATGACAAGAAGGACGATAAGCGCGAGGATATGCCGCCAGCGGATGCCGCCGCGTCGTGACGGCGGGCTGCTCGACGAGGGAATTTGTAGGGGCGTATAGCAATGCGCCCCTATGCATATTGGGCGCATGCTGGGGCAGGGCGCAAAAAAAACGGGCGGATCATCGATCCGCCCGAAACGTGCTGTGATGCTGCCGCCGCCGTTACGCGGCTTCGTCGGGTAGGGGCGCGGCGGGCATGGCGGGCGGCTCGATGGCCGGGATGCCGGAGAGCGGCAGCGCCATCGTAAACGTGCTGCCTTCGCCCACGATGCTGGCGACGCTCAGATAACCGCCGTGCGCCTCCGCGACGGCGCGCGCCACGAACAGGCCCTGGCCCAATCCACGCGGATCGATCAGCTTGCCGGAGGGCGTCACCGCCTCGCCGCGATAGAAGCGCTCGAAGATGTGCGGCAGATCACGCGGATTGATGCCCACGCCCGTATCGTTGACTTCCAGCAGCAGATAGCCGTCGCGCACGCGGCCCATGCGGATCAGAATCTCGCCGCCCGGCTCCGTGTACTTGATCGCGTTGTCGATCAGGTGGCCGAGCGCCCACTGTAAGCGCCGGTCGTCCCCGACGATCTGCAAATGCTGCCGGTTGGAAACCATCACGCCGATTTGCAGATTGGCTTTTTTCACGCGCGCGTCGAAGCCGCGCAGCACGGTGAACATCAGCGCTTCCAACGTGACTTCCTGCTGTCGCACGGCGAAACTGCCCGCGCCGATCTCCGAGATGTCGAGCAGCTCCACGATCATGCGGTCCAGCACGGCGACGTTGCGGCTGATCGCTTCGAGGAACTTGCGGTTGGGCGGGCCGTCTTCGGAGACGGCGAGCATCACGTCGCTCATGCCCTTGATCGCGGCCAGCGGCGTGCGTAACTCGTGACTCATCTGCGTGACGAACTGATCCTTCAGGCGGTCGGCCAGCGCGTCGCGCGTGACGTCGCGCAGCATGAGCACCGTGCCCAGCCGGTTGCCCTGCGGATCGGCCACAATCGCCATCTGCGCGCCGATCACGCGGTCGTTTACCTCGACACGCTGCGGCTCGCCGAGCGTGATCTCGCCATCCAGCGCGCGGCGGCCTCGGGCGGCGGCAAACATCTTGCCCAGGTCACTTTCCCAGAACGAGCGCACCGATCCCAGCAGGTCCCGCGCGGCCTGGTTGATCATGACGATCCGGCCTTCGTTGTCCTGCATGATCACGCCCTCGCTGATCACGGCCAGGATGCCGTTCAGCCGGGCGATGTCCAGCGTTTGAGCTTCGGCGGCCTGCTTTAGCCGCTGTAGATCCTGCATGGACGCGGGCGGGGCCTGCTTTTTACGGCGCAGCCCCTGGTACAACCGCCCGAACAGCCGCCCGGCGTTGGAGCCGAGCGCATCCACCGATTGAACCATGTCAACGACCGGACCGGTGGGCGGCGGTGCGGGATCGCGCGGAGCAGCCATCAGGCCCCCTCGTTAGGCGCACCGGTCTTGGAATCGCCGCCGGATACGGGCGGCTGAGGCGCGCGCGCGGCCTGAAGCCGCTTCTTATCGCGTACGGTGTCGAGCAGGTTCTTCAGCTCGAAGAGGTCCGGCAGCGGCTTGTGGATGATCTTGTCCACGCCGCAGTCACGCAGCATTTCCTGGTGTTCGCCGTCGGTCAGGCTGAACGCCGTCATCAGCACGATGGGCATCGACTTCAGCGCGTCCAGCGAGCGCATACGCTTGGCAATCTCGTTGCCCTTATGCCCCGGCATACGGATATCGAGCAGGGCCAGCTCCGGCAATTCGCCGCTGTACGTGCCCGCTTCGATGTCATCCAGCCAGTGCCAGGCTTCGTGACCGTTACGGAATTCCAACGGGTCATACCCCCACACTTTGAACATCACTTTGACGATATTACGAATATCGTCCTCGTCCTCAACCACGAGCCAGAGTCCCATGACTCTCCTCCGTCCCGCCCTGTCTAATTAATACGAACCCACTGACTTTAGCCCTATCGAACGTGCCAAGCATGTATGATAGCATACCGCTTGAAATTCAGCAGTTCGAGGTGGTTGCCAAGCAGAAATGTGACTTGCGAATTCATCCGACACTGCCTATAGTGTAGTGTACTGCACGTGAAGTTGCGATCTCCAATTGACACCACCCGGGCTGCGCTTTGTAACCGCGCAATCAGGCTTCGCCCAGGGTGACCGAGGGAGTAAGATAACCGTTGTCCACGTGGATGGTAGTCGAGGACGAGCCAGAAATTTACGATGTCCTGCTCGCCATGTTCGAACTGTGGGGCGTAAAAGGAGTGTCGTTTGTCGATGGCACAGAAGCGCTCGCGTGGATCGATGATGTGGACCAGGGTCGGGTGCGCCGCGAGCTGCCCGAACTGGCGCTCCTCGACATACGTTTGCACGAAGTGAGCGGCACGCAAATCGCTGCGCGCCTGCGTCGCAGTCCCTTTTTGAAAGACATCCCCATCGTGCTGATCACCGCGTTCCACCTGTCCCCGGACCAGGAGGCGCGTACCATCGCGGAAGCCCAGGCGGACCAGTTGATGTATAAGCCGCTGCCGAGCATGCCCGACCTGCGGCGCGAGCTGGATCTGCTCATCGAGCGCCGCAAAGCCGCCGCGCGCCCTGCCGAGCCGCCCGCTGCCAAGCCCGCGCCGCCCG